>JAGVSZ010000449.1 GCA_019137045.1 Betaproteobacteria bacterium | reverse complement strand
GATCCGGTCGGCGAGCGGCGTCGGGAGGGGGACCGGCGCCCGGCTCGCGCTGCCGAGCCGCTCCAGCCGCGCGCGCAGCGCGCTCAACTCGGCCGCTCCCCGGCGCGCTCGCCGCGCAGCAGCCGCAGCACGCGCAGCGCCGCCGCCTTCGGCGTGAACGCGGCGTGCTCGTCGCCTGCGAGCACCGGCCCGACGCAGGCCGGGCAGCCGTGCCGGCACGAGCAGCGCTCGACGAGGTCGATCGAGTGGTCGAGCACCCGGTCGCGCAGGTCGAAGAGCGGCGCGGCGAGGCCGATCCCGCCGGGAAAGTTGTCGTACAGATAGAGCGTGGGCCGGAACGGTCTTGCGCCCGGTCCGACGTCGACCACCGCCCCGTCGAGCCCGCGCGCCTCCGCGGCGCCGTCGGCCCCCGCGGCCGCGCACCACGCGCTCTCCGGCCCGCCGTCGCCGACCGCCCGGCCGAGGTCGTGCAGCTCGGCGAGGGAGAGGAGGGCGGCGATCCGGTGCATCACGCTCGCCGCGCCGAGAAACCCGCCGAGCGCCGCCTGCCGCGTCGCGAACGCCCGCTCGAGCGCGTGCGGGGCCGCCTCCCACCACACGGCGGTGGTGTGCATCTCCTGGTCGGGCAGGCGGACCTGGCCGTAGCCCACGTTCTCGTGCGTGTAGTAGCGGATCTTCTTGTACCCGGCGACGCGCCGCAGCACGTGCACCTCGCCGTGCGCCGCGCGCGCGGTCGCATGGCCGGCCGCGTCGAACTCGTCGAGCGGCTTGAGCTTCGTGTAGTCGATCGCGTCGGTGTAGTAGTCGGCGCGCGTTGCGCGCACGAACGCCTTGCGCCCCGTCCAGTCGAGGCGCTCCACCTGCCAGGGCTGCGCCTGCACCAGGTAGATCGCGCCCTCGTAGAGCGTGACCGCGGCGCTGGCGTAGTCCACCTCGGCCAGCACGTCCTTGCGCCCGTCGGTGACGTCGATCACCACGAAGTTGCCCTCCGCGACCGAGCGCAGGCTCACCGTGTTGGCGGGGTAGCTGTCGGCGATCCAGTGCCAGCGCGACCCGTCGCGATGCACGATGCCCTGGTCGGCGAGGTAGCCGAGCGCCTCGCCGAGCGCCACGGCGCCGAAGGCCTCGCCGTCCTCGAACGGCAGCTCGAACGCGGCGCAGCGCACGTGGTCCATCAGGATGAGGAGTTGGTCGGGATCGATGCGCGCGTGCTCCGGGCTCGCGCCGAGGAAGAACTCCGGGTGGCGGGCGAGATACTGGTCGAGCGGGTCGCTCGAGCACACCAGCACGCCGACCGCGGTGCGGTTGCGCCGCCCGGCCCGGCCGAAGCGCTGCAGGGCGCCCGCGATGGTGCCCGGATAGGCGTTGAGCACGCACACGTCCAGCGCGCCGATGTCCATCCCCAGCTCGAGCGCGGAGGTCGACACGACGCAGTCGAGCGCGCCGGCGCGCAGTTTCGCTTCGGTGTCGCGCCGCTCGGTCGGCAGGTAGCCGCCGCGGTAGCCGGCGACGCGCGCCGGCTTGCGCGGATCGCGGTCGTACGCGTCCTTGAGGTACTTCGTCAGCACCTCGACCTCCAGGCGCGAGTTGGCGAACACGATCGTCTTCAGCCCCAGCTCCAGGGCGCAGCGCGCGATGCGGGTCGACTGCGAGCGCGCCGAGGCGCGGAGGCCGAGGTCCGGGTTCACCACCGGCGGGTTCCACACGAGCAGATGCTTGCGCCCGCTCGGCGCCCCCGACTCGGTCACGGCGGCGACCGGCCCCCCGAGCAGCCGCTCGGCGAGCTCCGCCGGGTTCGCGATCGTGGCCGAGCACAGGATGAAGGTCGGCTGCGATCCGTAGAAGCGGCACACCCGCCGCAGCCGCCGCACGAGGTTGGCGACGTGCGCGCCGAACACGCCGCGGTAGGTGTGCAGCTCGTCGACGACGACGAAGCGCAGCGCCTCGAAGAACTGCGCCCACTTGGTGTGATGGGGCAGGATGGCCTGGTGCAGCATGTCCGGGTTGGAGACGACGATGTCGCCTTTCGTGCGCACCGCCTTGCGCGCGTCGCCGGGCGTGTCGCCGTCGAAGGTGTACGCGCGGACGCCGAGGCTGCCGGCGGCGTTCAGCGCCAGGAGTTCCGCCGTCTGGTCCTGTGCGAGCGCCTTCGTGGGAAAGAGGTAGAGCGCCTTCGCGCCGGTCCCGAGCGCCGCGTCGAGGACCGGGAGGTTGTAGCAGAGCGTCTTGCCCGACGCGGTCGGGGTGACGACGACCGTGTCGCGGCCGGCGGCGACGTGGTCCCACGCCTCGCGCTGATGGCTGTAGAGCCGCAGGATGCCGCGCTCGCGCAGGGCGCCCGCGAGCCGCGGGTCGAGGCCGGCGGGAAAGTCGGCGAAGCGTGCGGTGCGCGCCGGAACGAGCACCTCACCCGCGATGCGCTCGGGCGCGTCGCGCCGGAGCCGGTCGACGAGCGCCTCCGCGCTGCGCTCCGGGCGCCGCAGGCGCGCGCGGGAGTCGGCGGGTGCGAACAGATCCTGCGCGACTTCGGCGGCTCGCATCATTCCGGCTCTCCATTGACGACACTGGGAGAGCAGGATGCGACAGGCGGTGGCTCACGCGGTGAGCCACCGGCCGCGCGCTACCGGACCACGTTGCGGACGATGTCCAGGACGGTGGCGGTGCGCGCGTCGAGCAGCACCAGGTGGCGGCCGACGATCGCGCGCTCCACGCCCGCCGGGACCGGCGCGAGCTGGGATTCGAGCGGCCAGGGCAGGGGCGCCCGGGCCACGCCGCGCGGCAGGCGGTCGGCGGGCGCGAGCGTCCGGTCGATCTCCCGGGGCAGCTTGCCGTCGGGGTGGTAGGTGCGGGTCACGTAGTCCGGGTAACGCGTGAACCAGGCGTCGATGCGCTGGCGGTCGGCGCCGGAGAAACCGATGGCCGGTTGCAGCCAGCGCGCGGGATCGGCGGGGCGGCGCGCGTCGGCAAGCGCCGGACCGGTGCCGAGCACCCCGAGGGCGACGATCAATGACGCGAGGCGTTTCATCGGATGTGAGTCCGCGCGGGCGGATCGGGCGCGCGGCCCGCTCGGGCGGCCGGGCGCGGGCGCGCGCGGCGGCTGCAGCGTGGACCGGTGGTGGGCTCCGGAGTTCTTGTTCTTACAAACAGATACGTGTCGGGCAACGGCGACGCATGGTACCGGCGTCGGCCCGGGCCAGCCGCGCAATGGGTCACGCCGTCGGGCGGGGCGGGGGCGGAGGCAGGCACTGCGTCACGGGACTTGATTGCCCGCCCGGGGCCGCCATGTAACGAGGGACGAATACCCCCGGCGAGGGAGGCAGGCAACGATGCGATCGCGGGATCCCAACCAGTGGATGTGGGCCGAGGCCCTGAAGTTGCTCGACGAGGCGAACCGCCTGCAGCGGCGCTTCTTCGAGGTGAGCGTCCGGTCGGTCGCCGCCCCCCAGTGGGAGCCCCCGGTGGACATCTTCGAGTCGGACGAGGAGCTGTGGCTCTTCTACGCGTTGCCCGGCGTCGCGCCGGAGCAGGTGGAGGCGGCCGTGGAGGGCGCCGAGCTGGTGGTGCGCGGGGAGCGGCTGCTGCCCCCGGTCGCGCACACGACGACCATCCGGCGGCTCGAGCTGCCGCACGGGCGCTTCGAGCGCCGCATCGCGCTGCCGGCGGGCCGCTTCGAGCTGAGCACGCGGCAGACCGATCGCGGCTGCCTCGTGCTCGGGCTGCGGCGAATCGCGTGAGGACATGACGATGGAACTCGAGCAGAACCACGCCGATGTTGCGAACCCGCCCGGAACGCCCGCGCCCGCGCCGGCGCGCGCGCCGGCGCCGGGGGCGGAGCTCCCCGACGACGCGCTGATCGTGGTGCCGGTGCGCAACCTCGTGCTCTTCCCGGGCATGGTGCTGCCGGTGACGATCGGCCGCGAGATCTCGGTCGCCGCGGCCCAGGCCGCGGTGAAGCTGAGCAGGCCGATCGGCCTCCTGCTGCAGCGCGACCCGGCCGTCGACCGGCCCGGTCCCGCCGACCTGTACGAGGTCGGCACCGTCGCCCAGATCCTGCGCTACATCACCACGCCGGACGGCGCGAACCACATCGTCTCGCAGGGCGAGGCGCGCTTCCGCGTGCGCGAGTTCCTGCCGGGGCACGCGTTCCTGGTCGCGCGGGTCGAGCGCATCGAGCGCGCGGCCGAGGCCGGGCGCGAGACCGAGGCGCGCCTGATGCAGCTGAAGGAGCGCGCGGTGCAGGCGCTCGAGCTCCTGCCCGAGACGCCGCAGGAGATGGTGCAGGCGGTGCAGAACTACGCCTCGGCGGGCGCGCTCGCCGACATGGTGGCCGGCTTCATGGACGTGAAGCCGCCGGAGAAGCAGGCCGTCCTCGAGCTGCTCGAGGTGGCGCCGCGGGTGGACCGGGTGCTCGAGCTGCTGGCCCACCGCATCGAGGTGATGAAGCTCTCGCGCGAGATCGAGTCCCGGACCAAGGCGACGATGGACGAGCGCCAGCGCGAGTACGTGCTGCGCGAGCAGATGCGCCAGATCCAGAAGGAGCTCGGCGAGGGCGAGGGTACCGCCGCCGAGCTCGCCGACCTGGAGAAGGCGATCGAGGCCGCCGGGATGCCGGAGGACGTGCTCGCGCACGCGAAGAAGGAGCTCAAGCGCCTCGCGCGCATGCCCGACTCCTCGAGCGAGTACTCGATGGCGCGCACCTACGTCGACTGGCTGGTGGAGCTGCCGTGGAAGGCGGGGCCGCCCCCGACGATCGACCTCACGGCGGCGCGCGCGATCCTCGACGAGGACCACTACGGCCTGGAGAAGATCAAGCGCCGCATCCTCGAGTTCCTCGCGGTGCGCAAGCTCGCGCCCGAGGGGCACGCGCCGATCCTGTGCTTCGTCGGCCCGCCCGGCGTGGGCAAGACCTCGCTCGGCCAGTCGATCGCGCGCGCGCTCGGGCGCAAGTTCGTGCGCGTGTCGCTCGGCGGCCTGCACGACGAGGCGGAGATCCGCGGCCACCGGCGCACCTACATCGGCGCGCTGCCGGGCAACATCATCCAGGCGCTCAAGAAAGCGGGCAGCCGCGACTGCGTGCTGATGCTCGACGAGGTGGACAAGATCGGGCAGGGCTTCCACGGCGACCCGAACGCGGCGCTGCTGGAGGTGCTCGACCCGGAGCAGAACAACACCTTCCGCGACAACTACCTGGGCGTGCCGTTCGATCTGTCGAAAGTGGTGTTCATCACCACCGCGAACGTGCTCGACGCGGTGCCGGGGCCGCTGCGCGACCGCATGGAGATCATCCACCTCCCCGGCTACACCGAGGAGGAGAAGCTCGAGATCGCGAAGCGCTACCTCGTGCAGCGCCAGCTCGGGGCGAACGGCCTCAAGGCCGACCAGGTCCAGGTGGGCGACGCGGTGCTCGCGGCGATCGTGCGCGACTACACGCGCGAGGCGGGCGTGCGCAGCCTGGAGCGCGAGATCGGCTCGGTCCTGCGGCACGCGGCGGTGCGGATCGCCGAGGGTGCGCCGTCGCCGGTGCGCATCGAGGTGCCGCAGCTCGCCGAGATCCTCGGCCCGGCGAAGTTCGAAGCGGAGCTCGCCAGCCGCACCAGCCTGCCGGGGGTGGCGACCGGGCTCGCGTGGACCCCGGTCGGCGGCGACATCCTCTTCATCGAGGCGAGCCGGACCGCCGGCGGGGGGAAGCTGATCCTCACCGGCCAGCTCGGCGAGGTGATGAAGGAGAGCGCGCAGGCGGCGCTGACGCTGGTCAAGTCGCGCGCCGCGAGCCTCGGCATCGACGCCGCGCTGCTCGAGAAGAGCGACGTGCACGTGCACGTGCCGGCGGGCGCGATCCCCAAGGACGGCCCGAGCGCGGGCGTGGCGATGTTCATGGCGCTCGCCTCGCTGCTCGCCGACCGCGCGGTGCGGCACGACATCGCGATGACGGGCGAGATCAGCCTGCGCGGCCTCGTGCTGCCGGTGGGCGGGATCAAGGAGAAGGTGCTCGCGGCGATGCGCGCCGGCATCACGACCGTGATGCTGCCCGCGCGCAACCGCAAGGACCTCGCCGACGTGCCCGAGAGCGCACGCGCGCGGCTGACGTTCGTGTGGCTGGAGACGGTCGACGACGCGGTGCGCGAAGCGCTCGGCGCGGCGCGCTGAGCGCGCGGTCGACGCGGGTCGAACGCGCGCTGCGGGGGCGTCGCCGGCGGGACGTACCGTCGCCGCGTTTGACCGCGGTCAACCGGTCGCCCCCGGGCTGGTCTATCGTCCGGCGCAGGAGGTCCGGACGATGCTCGAAGTCAGGCGCTTTCTTCTCCTCGCGGCCACTGCGGTGGCCGCCGCCGGCGCAGGCGCGCAACCGGCGCTGCAGCGCGCGGACGGCATCCGTTTCGCGAGCGGCGGCATCGGCGCGGGCGAGCGCGACGAGCTCGTGCTCGTGCTGCCCGACTACAACCTGAAGCTCGTGGCCGCCGCGCAGAAGAGCGGGGCGTTCCTCTCCGACGTCGGCCTCGCGGTGCTCGACGCGCGCGGGGCAAAGGTGCTCGAGACGACGCTCGACGGGCCGTGGTTCGTCGCGCGCTTCCCGCCCGGCCGCTACACGCTGGAGCTCGCGTACCGCGGGGTCACGCAGAAGCGCGTGGTGACGATCCCGGCGCAGGGACGCCGCGTGGAGTACGTCTACTGGGCGGACCCGTCGGCGACCACGCTGAAGTCGATGGAGGAGGCGGATCGCGAGGTGGGCGCGAAGCCGTGACGACGGGGCTGGCGCGCCAGGGTCCCGGGATCCCGGCAGCCCCCGCGGGCCGCCGTCCCGCGGCCCGGACTAGAGCTCGACCGTAGCGCCGCGCGCGGGCGCATCCGCTTGCCAGCCGAGCCGCTCGGCAATCAGCCGCGCGAAGCCGGCCTGGGTGTCCGCCTCGCCGTGCACGACGAACGTCCGTCGCGGCGCGTGCTCGAAGCGGCCGAGCCACGCGAGGAGCGCGCGCTGGTCGGCGTGCGCCGAGAGGCCTCCGAGCGTGTGGATCCGCGCGCGCACCGGGATCTCCGCGTCGAACAGGCGCACGCTGGCAGCGCCGTCCACGATGCGCCGCCCGAGCGTCCCTGCGGCCTGGAAGCCGGTGAAGAGCACGGCGCAGTCCGCGCGTCCGAGATTGCGCTCGAGGTGATGCCGGATGCGCCCGCCGTCGCACATGCCGCTCGCGGCGATGACGACCGCGCCGGACCGGAGGGCGTTGATCGCCTTCGAGTCCTGGGCGTCCTCGGTGAACCGCAGCGTGAGCGGCAGGGTTCCGGCGCGCGCGGCGGCGAGGATCCGGCGCGCCGACTCGTCCAGCAGGTCCGCGTGCTTGAGCGTGACCTCGGTGGCGGCGGTGGCGAGCGGCGAGTCCACGAACACGCTCAGGTGGCCGAGGCGCCCGGCCTCGACGAGCTCGCCGAGCAGCACGATGAGCTCCTGCGTGCGGCCGAGCGCGAACGCGGGCACGATCACGTTGCCGCCGCGGCGGGTGAGCGTCGCCGTCATGACCTCGACCAGCTCGTCGGTGGTCTCGGCCATGCCGCGGTGGTTGCGGTTGCCGTAGGTCGATTCGACGACCAGCACGTCGGCCGCGTCGATCGGCTCGGGGTCGCGCACCAGCGGGCGCGCGGGCTGCCCGAGGTCGCCCGAGAACACGAGCTTCAGCGTGCGGCCCGCGTCGCGCACCCAGAGCTCGGTGATCGCGGCGCCGAGGATGTGGCCGGCGTCGCGGAACCGGGCGCGCACGGTCGGGTGAGGCTGGAACTCGCGCCCGTAACGCTCCCCCGAGACCCGCGCGCAGAGCCGGTCCACGTCGGCGGGCGTGTAGAGCGGCGCGCTCTCCGGTTCGGCGCCGCGCCGCCGACCCGGGCGCCGCCGCCAGGCGGCCTCCTTCTCCTGGAGGTAGGCCGCATCGCGCAGCATGACCGGGAGCAGATCGGCGGTCGCGCGCGTGGTGAACAGCGGGCGGCCGAAACCGGCCGCCGCGAGCTGGGGGAAGCGCCCGCAGTGATCGAGGTGCGCGTGGGTCGCCACCGCGAAGTCGAGCCGCGCCGGCGCGAACGCGAACCGCGCCCGGTTCTTTGCGTCAGCCTCGCGCCCGCCTTGGAACAGGCCGCAGTCGACCAGGAAGCGGCAGGCCTCGGTCTCGACCAGGAAGGCGGAGCCGGTGACCTCTGCGGCGGCGCCGAGGAAAGTGAGTCGCAAGCGGGCGCTCCGTGAGGGCGAGGGCGAATTCTACGGTGCCGCGCGCGGGCGGGAGACGCGCGCAAACTCACCACCGGCGCGGCGCGATGCGGGGCGGCGGAGGGCGCGCGCAGCGGTGCGGGCGCGCGGCCCGGACGATGCCGCTTGCGCGGAGTCCGGCGCTCAGGCCGCGGCCTTCCCCTTGGGCGCTTCGCGCAGCTCCCGCCGCAGGACCTTGCCGACCGGCGTCTTCGGCAGCTCGGCGCGGAACTCCACGTGCCGCGGCAGCTTGTAGCCGGTCAGCTGCGCACGGCAGTGCCGCAGGATCTCCTCGGCGGTGAGCGCCGGGTCCTTCCGGACGACGACCACTTTCACCGCCTCGCCGGACTTGTCGTCCGGCACGCCGACCGCCGCGCATTCGAGCACGCCGGGGTGCATCACCACCACGCCCTCGATCTCGTTCGGATACACGTTGAAGCCGGACACGAGGATCATGTCCTTCTTCCGGTCGGTGATCGTGACGTAGCCGCGCGCGTCCATGAACCCGACGTCGCCCGTCCTCAGCCACCCGTCGGGCGTGAGGACCTTGGCCGTCTCCGCGGCCTGCTGCCAGTAGCCCTTCATCACCTGCGGGCCGCGGACGCAGATCTCGCCCGTGCACTGCTCGACCGCGCGCTTGCCGTCGAACAGCGGCAGGCGCTTGAGGTCCTCGCTCATGATCGCGACCTCGGTCGACGGGATCGGCAGCCCGATCGTGCCGTTGAACTCGGCGCCGAGCGGATTGATGCACGCGGCGGGCGAGGTCTCGGTGAGGCCGTAGGCCTCGATCAGGCGCGTCCCGGTGACCTTCTGCCACCGCTCCGCAACCGCGCGCTGCACCGCCGTGCCGCCGCCGAGCGAGAGCTTCACGCGCGCGAAGTCGAGCCGGTCGAACCCCGGCGTGTTGAGCAGGCCGTTGAAGAGCGTGTTGACCCCGGTCAGGATCGTGAACGGCTTCTTGGCGAGGGTCTGCACGAAGGCCGGCATGTCGCGCGGATTGGTGATGAGCACGTTCTCGCCGCCGAGCTTCATGAAGACGAGGCAGTTCGCGGTGAGGCAGAAGATGTGGTACAGGGGCAGCGCGGTGACGATGACCTCCTCGCCCGCGCGCAGGTCCTTGCCGATCCAGGCGGCGCACTGCTGCAGGTTGGCGACGATGTTCCCGTGCGTGAGCATCGCGCCCTTGGCGACGCCGGTCGTGCCGCCGGTGTACTGCAGGAAGGCGATGTCGTCGTGCGCGAGCGGCACGGCCTCGAGTGCGGCCGCGGCGCCGCGGCGCAGCGCGCTGCGGAACGGGATCGCCCCGTCGATGCGCCACGCGGGCACCATCTTCTTCACGTTCTTGACGGCGAAGTTGACGAGCCAGCGCTGCGGCACCGGCAGCAGGTCGCCGATCGCGGTCGTGACCACCGTCTCCAGCGGGGTGCGCGCGAGCGCCTGCTGGAGCGTGTGGGCGAAGTTCTCCACCACCACGATCGCGCGTGCGCCCGAGTCCCTGAGCTGGTGCTCGAGCTCGCGCGCGGTGTACAGCGGGTTCACGTTCACCACCGTCATCCCCGCGCGCAGCACGCCGAACAGGGCGACCGGGTACTGCAACAGGTTGGGCATCATGAGCGCGACGCGCTCGCCGGGCCCGAGCCCGGGCAGCGACTGCAGGAAGGCCGCGAAGTCGCGGCTCAGGCGGTCGAGGTCGCGGTAGGTGAGAGTGACGCCGAGGTTGGAGTAGGCGGGCCTGTCGGCGTACCTGGCGCAGCTCTTCTCGAGGATGTCGCGCACCGAGGAGAACGCGGCGAGGTCGATCTCCGCCGGCATCCCGGGTGGGTAGCTCTGCAGCCAGGGTCGGTCCACGCGCTCGCTCCTCTCGCGGCGGCGCCCGGGCGGGCGCGGAAGGGCCGAAGCCTAGCCAACTGCCCTGCGCGGTGCAACCGCGCGCGCCCTAGGATCGTCCGGGCGCAAACGCGGCGGGATCGGCGGCGAAGAGCCGGGCGTTGATGCGCGACTCCCGCGCCGCGATGGTGGCGAGGAATTCGTCCGCGCCGCGCATGCCGCGGAAGGCGGCGAAGCCGCGCGCGAGAAAGTCGTGCAGCGCCCCGAGCCCCGCGGCGTGCGCGGGCCCTTCCATCACCCGCAGCGCGCCGGCGACGAGCGGCTTGCGCGCGAGGCGATCGAGCGCCGCGCCGATCCGCCCCACCAGCCAGATCTGGCGCTCGCGCTCGCTCGCGGCGCCCGCCGCGCGATAGGCCGCGGCGTACGCGTCCTCGGTGAGCGCAAGGGCCTGTGCGCCGGGCTGCTCCCGGCGCAGCGCGGCCGCAAGCCGCTGGTCGAGCGTCTCCGACAGCGCGTCGAGCTCCACCGCGAGCGCGATCGTCTCGAGGGCGGAGGCGGGAAGCACGCGCGCGAGCGTGGGAATGATGCGGCCGACCGCCTCGTCGCGCGCCGAGTAGTCCTTGGGGCCGTACAGGTCGGAGAGGAAGAACGCGGCGGCCGGTCCGTAGCGCGGGCTCGCGAGCAGGTCGGGATAGGTGCGCGCGAGGCGGTCGGCCTGCCACGCGCGCACGAGCAGCCGATCCTGCGCGAGCACCGGGTCGGCGCGCGCGTCTTCGCGCAGCGCGCGCACGCGCGCGAGCCCGTCGCGCAGCCGCTGCGCGGGAGTAGTGGAGGCACCGCCGCTCATGCGCCGATTATATGTAGCGCCGGGCCGCGCTCGCGCCTGCGCGCGCCGGCCGGATTAGAGACCGGGCTCTACGCGCAGGGACTAGAATCGACCGCGATCCCGCTCTCGTGGCGCGCACATGAACGCACCGTCCGCTCCCAACGCCCTGCCCGCCGCGGCGGGACTCGCCGAGCGCTTCGCGGCGCAGCGCGCGGCGTGCGCGCGCGAGCCCTACCCGGACGCCGCGTCGCGGGACCGGCGCCTCGCGGCGCTCGAGGCGCTGCTGCGCGACCAAGCGGAGGCGATCGCGCGCGCGGTGTCGAGCGACTTCGGGCACCGGTCGGTGCACGAGACGCGTCTGCTCGAGCTCTTTCCCAGCCTCGAGGCGGTGCGGCACGCGCGCCGCAACCTCCGCCGTTGGATGCGCCCGCAGCGGCGCGCCACCTCGCGCTGGTTCCTGCCCGGGCGCTCGTCGGTCCTCGCCCAGCCGCTCGGCGTGGTGGGGATCGTCGTGCCCTGGAACTATCCGGTCTATCTCGCGGTCGGGCCGCTCGTCGCGGCGCTCGCCGCGGGCAACCGCGCGCTGGTGAAGATGTCGGAGCACGCGCCGGCGACCGCCGCCCTCCTGGACGAGTGCGTGCGCGCGGCGTTCGCGCCGGACGAGGTCGCCATCGTCACCGGCGACGCCGAGGTCGGGCGGGCATTCGTCGCGCTGCCCTTCGATCACCTGCTCTTCACCGGATCGACCGGCGTCGGCCGCGCCGTCATGCGCGCCGCGGCAGAGAACCTGACGCCGGTGACGCTCGAGCTCGGCGGCAAGTCGCCGGCGCTCGTCGCGCCCGGCTACCCGATCGGGCACGCGGCCGAGCGCATCCTCGTCGGCAAGCTGATGAACGCCGGGCAGACCTGCATCGCGCCCGACTACGCCCTGGTGCCGGAGGGGCGCGTGCGCGAGTTCGTCGCGGCGGCGCAGGCGGCGGTGGCGGCGGCCTACCCGGACCCGTCGCACTCGCCCGACTACACCTCGATCGTCGACGCGCGTCACTTCGCGCGCCTGGCGAGCTACGTCGCCGAGGCGCAGGCGCTGGGCGCGGAGGTCGTGACCATGCCTGCGGGCGCCGCGCCCGACCCGGCGCGCCGGCGGTATCCGCCGACGCTGATCGTCGGCGCGCCGGAGGCGTGCCGCGTGATGCGGGAGGAGATCTTCGGGCCCATCCTGCCGGTCGTGCCCTACGCGGACTTCGACGCCGCGCTCGCCTACGTCAACGCGCGGCCGCGTCCGCTCGCGCTCTACTGCTTCGACCGCGACGCGGCGCGCGTGCGGCGGGTGCTCACCGAGACCGTCGCCGGCGGCGTGACGGTGAACGACACGATTCTGCACATCGCGCAGGACGACCTGCCGTTCGGGGGCGTGGGCGCGAGCGGGATGGGCCACTACCACGGCCGCGACGGCTTTCTCGCGTTCTCCAAGCAGAAGGGCGTGTTCCGCCAGGCGCGGTGGAACGCGATGGCGCTCTTCAAGCCGCCCTACGGGAAGACGTTCGAGCGCCTGGTCGACTTTCTCCTGCGCTGATGCCGTCGCGGCGCCAGTTCCTCAAGTTCGGGCTCGGCGGCGGCCTGCTGCTCGCCGCCGCGGGCGCCGCGCGCGCGCAGCGGCCCTTCGTCGCGGCGAGCGGCGCGGAGGCGCTCGCGGTGCTGGATGCGGGCGATCGCGTCGTGCTCGCGGCCATCGTCCCGGCGCTGCTCGCGGGGACGGGCGAGGCCGCCGGCCAGCTCGACGCCGTGATCGGCAGCGTCGATCGCGCGGTCGCCGGCCTGCCGCCGCATCTCCAGGCCGAGGTGAAGCAGCTCTTCGCGCTGCTCGGGTCGTGGGTCGGGCGGCGCTGGCTGGCGGGCGTGCGCGCGCCGTGGAGCGAAGCGAGCCGCGCGGAGGTCGCGGCCTTCCTCGAGCGCTGGCGCTTCAGCGGGTGGCGGCTGCAGCAGCAGGCCTACCAGGCGCTGCACGAGCTCGTCTTCGCGGCGTGGTACGCGCGCCCCGGCAGCTGGCCCGCGATCGGCTACCCCGGCCCGCCGGAGGTGCGGTGATCCGCGATCCGATCCGCGCGGGAATCGCCGCCGGCTGGAAGGCGACCGATGCGTCGACGCTGGAGCGCGACCTCGCGCTCGAGGCCGACGTCGCCATCGTGGGCACGGGGGCCGGCGGCGGGGTCACCGCCGAGATCCTCGCGCAGGCCGGGCTGGACGTCGTGCTGGTGGAGGAGGGGCCGCTCAAGAGCTCGTCCGATTTCCGCATGGTCGAGGCGGAGGCCTATCCCCAGCTCTACCAGGAGTCGGCCGCGCGCAAGACCCTGGACAAGGCGATCACGATCCTGCAGGGACGCAGCGTCGGCGGCTCGACGACGGTCAACTGGACCTCGAGCTTCCGCACGCCGCCGGCGACGCTCGCGCACTGGCGCGAGCGCTGGGGGCTGCGGGAGTTCACGCCGGAGGCGCTGGCGCCATGGTTCGAGCGCATGGAGCGCCGGCTCGCCGTCGCGACGTGGACGGTCGCGCCGAACGAGAACAACGCGCTCCTGCGCCGCGGCGCCGACCGGCTCGGGATCGCGACGGCGGCCATCCGCCGCAACGTGAAGGACTGCTGGAACCTCGGCTACTGCGGCATGGGGTGCCCGACCAACGCGAAGCAGTCGATGCTGGTGACGTGCATTCCGGCGGCGCTCGCGCGCGGCGCGCGCCTCGTCTACCGCGCGCGGGCGGGGCGCCTGGCCCTGCGCGGCGGACGTGCCGACGCGCTCGTGTGCCAGGCGCTCGACGCGCGCGGGGTGCAGACGACCGGACGACGGGTGATGGTGCGGGCACGCCATTACGTCGTCGCCGCCGGCGGGATCGGCTCGCCCGCCCTCCTGCTGCGCAGCGGGGCGCCCGATCCGCACCGCGCGCTCGGCGCGCGCACGTTCCTGCACCCGACCGTCGCGGTCGCGGCGCTGATGCCCGAGCCGGTCGGCGCGTACGCCGGGGCGCCGCAGACGGTCTACTCGGACCACTTTCTCGAGGGTGCCGCGGCGGACGGACCGATCGGGTTCAAGCTCGAGGCCGCGCCGCTCCACCCGCTGCTCCTCGGCATGACGCTGCAGGGCTTCGGCCCGCAGCACGCCGCGCTGATGGAGGCGTTCCCGCACGCGCACGCGCTGATCGCGCTGCTGCGCGACGGCTTCCACCCCGACAGCCCGGGCGGCAACGTGGGGCTGCGCGACGACGGCTCGCCCGTGCTCGCCTACCCGCTCACCCCGTACCTCTGGGCGGGCGTCCGACGGGCGTACCGCGCGATGGCGGAGATCCAGTTCGCGGCGGGCGCGCGCGCGGTGCTGCCGCTGCACGAGCGCGCGGCTCCGTACCCGTCGTGGCCGGCCGCGCAGGCGGCGATCGACGCGCTGCCGCTCGCCCCGCTGCTCGCGCGCGTCATGTCGGCGCACGTGATGGGGGGGTGCGCGATGGCCGATCGCCCCGAGCGCGGGGTGGTCGACCCGCTCGGTCGCCATTTCCAGCTCGACAACGTCTCGGTGCACGACGGATCGGTGTTCCCGACCAGCCTCGGCGCCAACCCGCAGCTGTCGATCTACGCGCTCGCGGCGCGCAGCGCGGTCGCGCTCGCCGCGGCGCTGGCGGGCAAGCCGGCCGTGGGCGGCACGTGAGCGGAACGCTCGCGCGCGCGCTGCGGCGGCTGCTCGCGCTCGAGCTCGGGCTCTATCTCCTCGCCGGGTTGTGGCTGGTGCGCGCGCACGGCTGGCGTCCCGTCGCCGCCGTCCTCGCCGCGCTCGCCTGCGCGCTGCTTTGGCGCGCCGCGTTTACGCTCGCCACGTACGCGCTGGCCTGGTGGTGGCGCAGCCCCGTCCCGCCGCCGCTGCGCGTCGGTCCGCTCCGCTTTCTCGGGCACGTCGCGGCGGAGACCGCGGCGCTCGGCGTGGCCTACGCGGTGCTCCAGCCCTTCGCGCGCGCCTGGACGGGCGCGGGCGGCGCGCGCGCGCAGCGCGCCCCGCGCCTGCCGGTGATTCTCGTGCACGGCTACGTCTGCAACGGCGCGATCTGGCGCCCGCTCGCGCGCGTGCTGCGCGCGCGCGGGGAGAGCGTGTGGGCCGCCGACTACGAGCCGCTCTACGGGTCGATCGACGGCGCGGTCCCGCAGCTCGCGGCGCAGGTCGACGCGGCCCTGGCGGCGACCGGCCGTACGCGCGCGGTCCTGGTCGCGCACAGCATGGGCGGCCTGGTCGCGCGCGCGTACCTGCGCGCGCACGGGGGGGCGAAAGTGGCGCGCGTCATCACGCTCGGGACGCCGCACGGCGGCAGCATGCACGCGCACCTCGGGGCAGGGCGGAACGCGCGCGAGATGGAGCCCGGTTCCGGCTGGCTTACGGCGCTCGCCGCGGACGAGCGCGCGGGGCTCGCCGCACCCCTGGTCGCGCTCTACTCGCAGCACGACAACTTCGTCGCGCCGCAGGTCGCCGCGGCCCACCCGCGCGCGCGCAACGTCGCGCTCGCCGGGGTCGGCCACGTCGCGCTGTACCGCTCGCGGGCGGTGCGCGCGATCGTGCTGGCGGAGATCGACGCCGCCAACGCGGCGGCGTCAGAAGTGCAGGCCGCGCATCAGGTTTGACACCGCGATCATGTCGGGCGTCGCGGCGGGCGTGGTCTCGTCCTTCCGGCCCTGCGCCGCAGCCGAATCGGGGAACATGCGGAAGGTCGTGTTCATGATGATCTGGGCGACGCGCGGGAGCAGCGCGTGCAGCACCTCGCCGAACACGCCCAGCCGCGTCGCGATGCGCACCGGCCGGTACACGATTGCCTCGACCACCATGTCGGCGGCCTCGTCCGGCGTGAGCGTCGGGACCTGGTTGTAGATCTTGGTGGGCGCGATCATCGGCGTCTTCACCAGCGGCATGTTGATGGTGGTGAACTGGATGCCCATGTCGGCGAACTCGGACGCGGCGCAGCGCGTCCAGGCGTCCAGCGCCGCCTTGGACGCCACGTAGGCCGAGAAGCGCGGGGCGTTGGTGAGCACGCCGATCGAGGAGACGTTGATCACGTGGCCGCGGCGCTTCTTGAGCATCATCGGCAGCAGGCCGAGGGTGATGCGCAGCGCGCCGTAGTAGTTCACCGACATGGTGCGCTCGAAGTCATGGTAGCGGTCGAACGAGTTCTCGATCGCGCGCCGGATCGAGCGCCCGGCGTTGTTGACCAGGATGTCCACCCCGCCGTGGTTGTCCTCGAGCTTGCGCACCAGCGCCTCGCACTGGCCCGCGTCGGAGACGTCGGCGGAGTAGGTCACCACCGCGTGGCCCCTGGCGGCGATCTCCTGCTGCGCGGCGGCGAGCTTCTCCGGGTCGCGCGCGACGAGGATGGTGGTGGCCCCGGCGGCCGCCACCTTGTGCGCGGTGGCGAGCCCGATGCCCGATGACCCGCCGGTGATGAGCACCACCTTGCCGCGGACCGTGCCCTTGAGCGTGCGGTCGATCTGGAGGTCGGGGTCGAGGTGGCGCTCCCAGTAGTCCCACAGGCGCCACGCGTAGGTCTCGAGCGCCGGCACCTCGATGCCCGAGCCCTTCAGCGCCGCGGCGGCCTCGCGGCAGTCGAACCGGGTCGGGTAGTTGACGAAGGTGAGGATGTCTTCGGGCAGGCCGAGGTCCTTCATCACCGCGCGCTGGATGCGGCGCACCGGCGTGAGCGCCATCAGCCCCTTCTTGACGCCCTTCGGGATGAAGCCGAAGAGTGCCGCGTTCACGTACAGGGACATGGCCGGCGCATGCCCGGCCTTGGCGAAGGTGTTCAGCACCTCGCCGACGCGCCGCGGCGACGGATCGACCAGGTGGAAGCACTTCCCGTCCAGCCCCTTCCGGTGCGCGATGTGGTCCATCGCGTCCACCACGAAATCGACCGGGACGAGGTTGATGCGTCCCCCCTCCAGGCCGACCGTCGGCATCCAGGGCGGCAGCAGCTGGCGCATGCGCTGGATCAGCTTGAAGAAGTAGTAGGGCCCGTCGATCTTGTCCATCTCGCCGGAGCGCGAGTCCCCCACCACGATGCCGGGGCGGTACACGCGCCACGGCACCTGGCATTCCCGGCGCACGATCTTCTCCGACTCGTGCTTGGTGGCGATGTAGGGATGGTCGAGCCCCTCGGCCTCCTCGAACATGTCCTCGCGGAACACCCCCTCGTAGAGCCCGGCGGCGGCGATCGAGCTCACGTGGTGAAAGCACTCGGCGCCGATCTCGTTGGCGAACTGGACGGTGTTGCGCGTGCCCTCGATGTTGGCGCTGCGCTGCGAGGCCTCGTCGGCCTTGAGGTCGTACACCGCGGCGAGGTGGAAGAAGTGCTTCACCTTGCCGTCGATCTTCCTGCGCTCGGCGGCGGTGATGCCGAGGCCCGGCAGCGCGAGGTCGCCGCGCACCGCGACCGCGCGCGACTCGTCCACGCCCCAGTACGCGAGCAGCTCGGCGCAGCGCTTGGCCGAGCGCTCCCGCACCAGGAAGTGGACCACGGTGCCCTTGCGCGCGAGGATCCTGCGCACGAGACGCTTGCCGATGAAGCCGCTCGCGCCGGTGACGAAGTAGTGCATGCCCGGTCCTCCTTCGCTGGGCCCGCGGCGCGGGGGCGTGGCGGCGCGCGGGGCCGCGGATTATAAACCTCGCCCCGGCGCGTCCCGGGGAACGGCGGTCGCCGGGGACGCTATTAGGGTGTCGGTTCTAGGCCGTGGCCCTAGAATGAAAACCGAGCGCCGGCGGCACGACCGGCGCCGCCGCGGCCCCCGGCCGCCGGCGCAACGAAACGGGAGACGCACATGGTCAAGAAGCTCAAGGCGATCGCGGAAGGCGCGGGCGGGAGCCCGCTCGCCGCGACGGTGCGCGAGTCCGCGCAGCAGATCTGGCATGCCGGGCTGGGCGCGTTCGCCAAGACCCAGGAAGAGGGCGCAAAGGTGTTCGAGGCCCTGGTCAAGGAGGGGCGCACGCTCGAGGCGCGGACGCGGAAGTTCGCCCGGCGCGGGATGGGCACCGTCGCAGGCCCGGTCGGCCAGGCCGCGTCCCGGGCCTCGGCGAAGGCGACGGCGACCTGGGACAAGCTCGAGCAGGTGTTCGAGGACCGCGTCGCGCGCGCGCTCAACCGGCTGGGCGTGCCGACGAACCGGGACATCCAGAACCTCTCGAAGCGGGTGGAAGCGCTGACCGCGAGCGTCCGCCGGCTCGACGGCGCGCGCGCGAAGGGCGCCCGGAAAGCCGCGCAGCGCGTGAAGAAGTAGGCGCGTGCCGGTGAAGCACCGCACGCCGCACGGTGCGGCGCGCGCGCGCCCGGGGAAGCTCGGGCTCGCGCTGGCCGGCGGCGGCCCGCTCGGCGGCATCTACGAGGTGGGGGCGCTCGCCGCGCTGGCGGACTGCCTCGAGGGGCTGGATTTCAACGCGCTCGACGTCTACGTCGGGGTGAGCTCCGGCAGCTTCATCGCGGCCGGCCTCGCGAACGGGCTCACCCCGGCCGAGATGTGCCGCATGTTCATCGAGAGCGAGTCGCACGACGACCCGTTCTCGCCCGAGCTGCTGCTGCGCCCGGCCGTGGGGGAGTACGCGCGGCGGGCCGCGTCCCTGCCGCTCCTCCTGTGGGGGTCGGCGTGGCGCTTCCTCACCGGGCCCGGCACGGGCGCTTTTCTCGCGTCGTTCGCGCAGGTCGGGCGCGCGCTTCCGACCGGCCTGTTCGACAACGACGCGATCGACCGTTACCTGCGCCGGCTCTTCGCCGTCCCGGGGCGCACGAACGACTTCCGCGCGCTGCGGCACAAGCTGTTCCTGGTCGCCACCGATCTCGACTCGGGCATGCCGGTGGAGTTCGGCGCGCGCGGCTACGACCACGTCCCGATCTCGCGCGCGGTCGAGGCGAGCGCGGCCCTGCCGGGGCTGTTTCCGCCGGTCGAGATCGACGGCCGCTTCTACGTCGACGGGGCGCTCAAGCGCACCCTGCACGCCTCGGCGGCGCTCGCGCAGGGCGTGCAGCTGCTGCTCTGCATCAACCCGCTCGTCCCGTACGACAGCCGCGTGCCGGTGGCCGACGCGCATGCGCCGCGCCGGCTGGTGGACGGCGGGCTGCCGGTGGTGCTCGCGCAGACCCTGCGCGCGATCGTCCACTCGCGCATGCAGGTGGGGATGCAGCGCTACAAGCGGGAGTTCCGCGACGCCGACGTGGTGCTGTTCGAGCCGAACAGGCACGACGCGGAAATGTTCTTCACCAACGTGTTCAGCTACGCGAGCCGGCGCCGGCTCGCCGAGCACGCGTACCAGAAGACGCGCAAGGAGCTGTTCGCGCGGCGCCACGCGCTCGCGCCGCTGCTGGCGCGGCACGGCGTGGGCATCCGTCTCGACGCGCTCACCGACCCCGACCGCCACCTGGTGCGCGGCGTGCGGCGGCGGCGCCCGCTCGTGCGCGCGACGGAGGTCACCGGGCGGCTCGCCGAGTCCCTGGACGACCTCGAGCGCTGGCTCGCCGGCGCCGCGGCGGCCTAGGGCGCCGGGGCGGCGTGCTATCCTTCGCCGCCCCCATGAGGTCAGCGGGAATGGAGCGCAAGCCGAAGCGCCGCACGCGCGAGCGCATTCTCGAGACCAGCCTGCGGCTCTTCAACGATTTCGGCGAGCCGAACATCACCACCACGGTCATCGCCGACGAGCTGGACATCAGCCCGGGGAACCTCTACTACCACTTCCGCAGCAAGGACGAGATCGTCAACACGATCTTCGGCGCGTTCGAGCGCGAGATCGACGGCGTGCTCGCCGCCCCGGCGACGCGCGCGGCCGATGTCGAGGACGTGTGGCTGTTCCTGCATCTCTTGTTCGAGGCGGTGTGGAAGTACCGCTTCCTCTATCGCGACCTGAACGACCTCCTGTCGCGCAATCGCCTGCTCGAGGTGCACTTCAAGCGGCTGCTGGAGCAGAAGGTGCGCACCGCGACCGCCCTGTGCGAGGGGCTCGCGGCGCGCGGCGAGCTGCGCGCGCGCCCGGGCGAGGTGCGCGCGCTCGCGACCAACATGGTCGTGGTGATGACCTACTGGCTATCGTACGAGTATGTGCGCAACCCGCGCCACTTGCAGGAGGGCGAGATGGTCGCCCGCGGCGCCTGCCAGGTGCTGGCGCTGGTGGCGCCCTTCCTGGCCGATCGCTCGCGCGCGCTGTTCGAGCGCCTCGCGGCGGCGTACGTGTCGACCTGACGAACGACTAGGAGCGCCGATGGCGAAAGCGAGCTGGGCCAGGTTCCCCCATCCCGAGAAGGCGTACGCGTACGAGGGGGCGAGCCTCAGGAAGAGCTGGGACCGGCTGCACCGCGGCGACTGCGAGCCGTTCCCGCAGGACGCGGCGCTGCAGGCGGCGTGGCGCGCCTATCATCGGGGCGATTTCGGGGCGGCGGTGGAGGCGGGGAGCGGCCTCGGCGCGGCCGGGTACACCGTCGCCAGCAAGGCGCAGGTGATCTACGCCACCTATCTCGAGCAGGCCGGCGCGAGGAAGGTGCGGCACTTCCAGGAGGCGATGGCGCGCGGCGAGGAGGCGCTGCGCGCGCGGCCGAAGGACCCGAACGCGCACTACTGCTTCGCGCTGGCGGCGGGCCGCTACGGCCAGGAGATCTCGATCGCCAAGGCGCTGGCGCAGGGGCTGGGCGGGAAGATCAAGGCGGCGCTGGACCAGGCGCTGAAGCTGCAGCCCCGGCACGCGGATGCGCACATCGCGCTCGGCACCTGGCACGCGGAGGTGGTCGGCAAGGTGGGCGCCATGGTCGGCAAGCTCACCTACGGGGCGAGCAAGGAGGCCGCGGTCGAGCATTTCCAGAAGGCGCTCAAGCTCAACCCCGACTCGGCGATCGCGCGCATCGAGTACGCGAACGGGCTCGTGCGCGCCTTCGGCCAGGAGCGGATGGCGGAGGCCGAGAAGCTCTACGCCGACGCGGCGAAGCAGAAGCCGCTGGACGCGATGGAGCGGCTCGACGTCGAGGCGGCGCGCGCCGAGCTGGAGGACTGAGCGCTCAGCCGCGGCCCGCCGCCGCCGCGGGCGAGCGCCTTCCTCCGCGGCGCGCGGCCTTTCCGAGCTCGCGCTCGACGATACCCGGCTCGCGCTGCATGTCCCACGGCTCCATCAGCACGGTCATGAGCAGGCGGTCGAACTCGGGCCGGAAGTGCGCGATGACGTTCTCCGGGTCGGGGACGCGGCCCGCGTCGGTGATCAGCCCGAACTGCACCCCGCCGTTGTAGGAGAGGATCGAGACGCCCATGCCGATGTCGCCCGACTGCGGCACCCAGAACATGATCCGGGCGAGCGGCGCGCCGGCGAGGTAGAGCTGCTCCTGCGGCCCGGGCACGTTGGTCATCACCGCGGTCGCCTTGTTGGCGAGGAGATCGAGCATCTGCTGCTGGACCGCCCTCGGCGCGAAGCCCGCGGCGCCGAGCAGCGCGAACGCGATCGGCGCCTGGTAGGAACCCTTCAGCGCCTCCATCCGGTGGTGCACCTCGTACAGGCGCGCGAGCGGGTTGGCGATGCCGATCGGCAGCAGCAGCGTGACGAGCCCGAACCGGTTGCCGAGCTCGATCTCGGCCGCATCCGGGCGCAGGTTCACCGGCACCAGCGCGCGCAGCTCGAGGCCGCGCGTCGGGTCGCCCTTCTGGTCGAGATAGCGGCGCAGCGCCCCGGCCACGGTGGCGAGCAGGACGTCGTTCACCGAGCAGTCGAGCACCCGACCCACCGCCTTCACCTCGTCGAGGGGGAGGGGCTCGGTCCACGCGACCCGCTTCGCCGCGCGCGCCTTGCCCTTGTAGCGCGTGCGCGAGTCGTCGGGCATGGTCGCGAGCTGCGCGAGCTCGCCTGCGACGCTCCCCACGACGCGCGCGTACTGCACCAGCTTGTCGGGGTTGAGGAGCGCCTGCAGGCCCATCTCCGCCACGCCGCCGGAGGCGCGCAGGGCCTGGTTCGCCAGGTCCGACAGCGGCTGCAGGAGCGGCCCGAGCGTGCCGCCGTCCGCGGGCGCGGCGGCCCGCCGCCGGCGCTCCGGGACG
>JAGVSZ010000266.1 GCA_019137045.1 Betaproteobacteria bacterium | reverse complement strand
GCAACTCGCACCTGCTCTCGATCGCCCCGACCGGGACGATCAGCCTCGCGTTCGCGGACAACGCGTCCAACGGGATCGAGCCGCCGTTCTCGTGGACCTACTCGCGCCGCAAGCGCATGCCCGACGGGACCTGGAAGGACTACTCGGTCGAGGACTACGCCTGGCGCCTGTACCGCCACCTGGGCGGCGACGTGCGCAGCCTCCCGCCCTACTTCATCACCGCGCTCCAGATCTCCGCGCAGGCGCACAAGGACATGGTGGCCGCGGTCGCGCCGTTCATCGACACCAGCATCTCGAAGACGGTCAACGTGCCGGAGGACTACCCGTACGCGGACTTCGAGGACCTGTACCTCACCGCGTGGCGCGCCGGGCTGAAGGGGCTCGCGACCTACCGGCCGAACAAGGTCCTCGGCGCGGTGCTGTCGGTCGAGGCGCCGCCGGCCGGCAGCGAGAAGCGCGACCCGCAGGACGTCGCCATCACCGAGGCGAACCGCCGGCTCGCGATCAAGAGCCTGCCGGCGCCGGTGCTCGCCTCGCTCGTGTGGCCGGGCCGGCCGCAGCTCCCCGGCGGCAACCTCGCGTGGACGTACATGATCCAGCACCCGGGCGGCGACTTCGCGCTGTTCGTCGGGCACGTGGAGGACGAGGACGGGGGCGGGGCCGCATCGGCGCCGTCCGGGCGCCGCAGCTTCCCGTTCGAGGTCTGGGTCAACGGCGCCGAGCAGCCGCGCGGCCTGGGCGCGGTGGCGAAGACGCTGTCGATGGACATGCGCGCGAACGACCGCGCGTGGCTCGCGCTGAAGCTGGACGTGCTCGCGAAGACGCCCGGCGAGCAGTCCTTCGAGATGCCGTTCCCGCCGCACGGCGAGAAGCGGCTGGTGCCGAGCGTCGCCGCCGGGGTCGCGCAGGTGATCCGCTGGCGCTGCGACTCGCTCGGCGCGCTCGACGAGCGCAGCCCCGACCTCCTCTCGCCGGAGGGCCGGCCGCACCCGGTCCTCGACGCGATGTTCGCGGTCGAGGAGCCGAAGACCGGCACCGACGGCACGCTCTCCTGGACGGTGGACGTGCGCAACCCCGCCTCGGGCGAGGACTTCGTGCTCGGGCTGAAGGAGATCACCCTGCCCGACGGCGTGACCCGCCCCTACGCGATGTACCTGTCGGGGTTCTACCCGCGCGCGCTCGACGGCCTCGCGCGTCTCCTCTCGCTCGACATGCGGGTCGTCGACCCGGCGTGGATCGGGATGAAGCTGCGCAAGCTCCTCAACTACTCGGAGCCGCTCGGCGACTTCCTCGCCTTCGTCCCGGGCGAGCGCCGGCAGCAGACCTGGCCGTCGACCGTCGCGTACCTGGCGCGCCTGGTCATCCACCGCTACGCGATGCTCGGCGTGCTCGACGAGAACGGCTACCCGAAGCGTGAGATGGGCATCCTGGAGGCGCCGCGCGAGGCCGGCCAGCCGAAGCTCATGCAGGGCGCGCTGTGCACCGAGTGCGGGAACTACACGGTGATCAAGAAGGACGGGTGCGACTTCTGCACCGCGTGCGGCGCGGTGGGAAGCTGCGGCTAGCGGTCAGCCCGCTCGCCCCCCGGAAACGCCCCGCCGCGCGCGGGGCGTTTCGTTTCCGGCCCCGGCTCACGCCGCGCGCGCCGCGCCCGGCAGCAGCGACTCGACCAGACCGCGCAGCGCCGCCGGCTCGACCGGCTTGCGCACCAGCGCGCGGATCCCGGCCGCCTGCACCTCGGCCTCCGTGATCGCATCCGCGTAACCGCTGTAGAGGATGACGGGCAGGCCCGGGCGGCGCGCCGCGAGCTCGCGCGCGAGCGCGACCCCGGTGAGCCGCGGCATCGTCTGGTCGGTGATGACGAGGTCGTGGCGCTCGGGCGCGCCGGCGAAGAGCGCGTACGCCTCGGCCCCGTCGCCGGCCGCGTCCACCTCCAGGCCCCAGCCCTCCAGCAGCTCGCGCATGAACGCGCGCACCATCTCCTCGTCCTCGGCGACGAGCACGCGTCCGCGCAGGCGCGGCCGGCGCGCGGCCGGCGCGAGCCCGGTGAGCGTCTCGTGCTCCGCCTCCACGCCGTCGGGGGCGAGCGCCGGGAACAGCACGCGGAACGTGGTGCCGGCGTCCGGCTGCGTCTCGACCACGACGTGTCCGCCGTGGTCGTGCACGATGCCGTGCACCATGGCGAGGCCCATGCCGCTGCCCTTGCCCACCTCCTTGGTGCTGAAGAACGGGTCGAAGATGCGCTCCATCAGCCCGGGGGCGATCCCGGGCCCGTCGTCGCTCACCGCGAGCTCCACGAACTCGCCGTCGAACGCGCTGCGGCAGCTCGCGCACACGGCCGCGTGCCGCGCGCGCCGCACGCCGATGCGCACCTTGCCCTGGCCCGCGAGCGCGTCGCGCGCGTTGATGCACAGGTTGAGCAGCACCTGCTCGGCCTGCACCCGGTCGAGCGAGACGAGCGGGACCTGCGCGCCGCCCGCCACCTCGAGATCGAGCGTCGACGGCATCGACGAGTGCAGGAGCCGCGCCGAGTCGGCCACCAAGCGGCGCAGATCGACCGGGCGGCGCTCGCCGCGCTGGCCGCGGCTGAAGGTGAGCATCTGCTGGATCAGGTCGCGTGCGCGCCGGCACGAGCGCGCCGCCTGCTCGAGGTAGCCCGCGACCTTCGCATCGGCGGCGGCGGCCTCGCGCTCCGCCGCGAGCGTCACGTACCCGACGATGCTGGTCAGGATGTTGTTGAAGTCGTGCGCGATGCCGCCGGTCAGCTGGCCGATCGCCTCCATCTTCTGCGCCTGGCGCAGCTGCGCCTCGAGCGCCCGCCGCGCCGCCTCGGCGCGCTCGCGCTCGGTGATGTCGCGGATGGTCGCGATCACGATCTTGCGCCCGTCGAGCTGCAGGCGGTTCGAGGTGATCTCGACCGGGAAGACGGTGCCGTCGCGCCTGCGGTGGTGGCGCAGCGGGATGTGCACGCGCCCCTCGGGCGACTGGATCGAGCCGCGCGTCTCCGCGGGCTCGGCCGAGAGGTCGGCCGCGGTCATCGTCATCAGCTCGGCGCGGGCGTACCCCCAGAGCGACTCGGCCGCGCGGTTCGCGTCGAGGAGTCGCAGGCTGTCCGCGTCCACGACGAGGATCGCGTCGGACTCCATCTCGAAGAGCAGGCGGTAGCGCTGCTCGCTCGCGCGCAGGCGCTCCTCGGCGCGCTTTGCCTCGGTGACGTCGCGCAAGATGATGAGCGCGTGCGGCCGGCCCTGGTACTGCATCGGGACGCCGTGGATCTCGACGTCGAACTCGGTCCCGTCCTTGCGCCGGGTGCGCGCCTCGAGCCGGCAGGGCGAGCCGGTCAGGATCTTCGGCAGCAGCTCCACGCACTGGGACTGCAGCGCCGCGGGGACGAAGAGCGGCTCGGACTGCCCGACGATCTCCTCGCGCGCGTACCCGTGCATCGCGAGAAAGGCCTCGTTCGCGTCCACGATGCGGTGCCCGGCGTCCCACAGCAGCAGGCCGTCGACCGAGGCGTTGAAGATCGCCCGGTACTGCTCCTCGCTCGCCCGCAGCGCATCGTCCGCGCGCCTGCGCGCGGTGATGTCGCGCACGATCGCGAGCACGTGCGGCTCGCCGCGGTGCTGGACCGGGATGGTGCGCACCTCGATCTGGATCCGCTCGCCGTTCTTGCGCACCGCTTCCAGCTCGACCTGGCACGGCTCGCCGGCGAGCGTGCGCCGCACGATCTCGCGCCGCTGCTCGACGAACTCGCGCGGCCGGTGGTCGGGATAGGAGGGGTCGAGCACCTCGGCGCGGGTGAGGCCGTACATGCGCTCGTAGGCCGGGTTCACGTCGACCCGCTTCAGCGCCGAGTTCCACAGCACCAGGGCGTCGGCCGAAGCGTTGAAGATGGCGCGGTACTGCGCCTCGCTCGCGCGCACCGCCTCCTCGGCGCGCTTCGCGTCGGTGACGTCGCGCACGAAGGCGAGGATGCGCCGCACCCCGGCAATGGTCGCGCGCTTGAGCGTCACCTCGTTCCACATCAGGCGGCCGTCGCTGCGCCGTCCGCGCCACTCGAAGCGCACCGGCTCGGCCGCGGCCTTCGCCCGCTCGAGCCAGCCGACCGCGTCCTGCTCGGTGTAGGGCGGCACGTCGGCGCTCAGGGCCCCCACCCGCAGCTCGCGCAGCGCCGCGCGCGAGTGGCCGAAGAGCTCGGCGGTCTTGGGGCTCACGTCGAGGATGCGGCCGGTGTCCCAGTCGTGCACGAAGATCGCGTCCTCGTTCGCCTCGAAGATCTCGCGGTAGCTCGCCTCGGAGGCGCGCAGCGCCTCGTCCGCGCGCGCGCGCTCGAGCTCCGCCGCCGCGCGCACCGCGAAGATCTTGAGCAGCGCCTCGGTGAGCGCGCGCTCGCCGAGCGGCTTGCGGTCCATCACCACGATCAGGCCGAGCTGCTCGCCCGAGCTGGCGCTGAGGGAATACGCGGCGTAGCTGTCGAACTCGAACTGGGCGAAGATCGACTGCGGCGCGAACTCCGGCCGCACGCCCTCGCGCACGTAGCGGAACTCGCGCCCGATCATGCCGGCGCACGGCGAGGTGGCCACCAGGTACTCGAACGGCGCGAGCATCCGCCCGTCGAGGCAGGCGGCGACCGTGCGCATGTGGGTGCGCCGCTCGTCGAAGAAGACGGTGATCGCCGCCACGCCCACGCCGAGGATCTCGGCGAGCTGGCGCACCAGCGTCTCGAACAGCGCCGGCCCGGCGGCGGTGGAGACCGCGAGTGCGGCGCGCCGCAGCGCCTCCTCGGTGCGCTTGCGCTCGGTGATGTCGACCGAGATGCCGCATACGGCGTACGGCCTGCCGTCGGCGCCGAGCAGCGGGAACTTGTTCGCGAGCAGCGTGCGGCGCTCGCCGCGGATGACGTTCGACTCCTCGATCTCGAGCGGCTCGCCGGTCTCGATGACGCGGCGGTCGTTGGCGCGCAGCCCCGCGGCGATCTCGGCCGGGGCGATGTCGCCCGGCGTGAGGCCGACGATCTCGGCCGCCGGACGGCCGACGTGCTGCTCGAACGCGCGGTTGACGAAGAGGTAGCGGCCCGCGCGATCCTTCGCGAACAGGCGCACCGTCGTGCTGTTGTCCAGGATCTGCTGCAGCGTGATCGCGCGCTCGCGCAGCTGCGCGACGTCGCGCCCGTGGTCCGTGTCGTCGCTCATGGCGGGGAGTGTACCGTCCGGCCCCGGCTCCTCCGCGGGTGTTACCGCGCGGAAACGATTGAAACGCGGCGGTTACAAACCGCGCCGCGTCAGTCCGCCGGCACGTACATGTAGCCCGCCCCCCGCACGGTGCGGATGGCGCGCGGGTTGTCGGGGTCCTCCTCGATCTTGCGGCGCACCCGGGTGATGCGGATGTCGATCGAGCGGTCGAACGGCTCCCACTCGCGGTTGCGCGTGAGGGTCAGCAGGCGGTCGCGCGACAGCACCTGGTTGGGGTGGTCCACGAACGCCTTGAGCAGGTCGAACTCCATCGCGGTGATCGGCACCTCGGCCCCGTCCTGGCCGAAGAGCTGGCGCGACCCGAGGTCGAGCCGGCAGCGCCCGATCGGCACCCGCTGCGGCGCCGCCGGAGCGCCCGCCGGGGTGCGCGGTCCGCCCTGGACCCGGCGCGCGACGCTCTTCACCCGGGCGAGGAGCTCGCGCAGATCGAACGGCTTCGCGACGTAGTCGTCGGCGCCCATCTCGAGCCCCACGATGCGGTCGACCACCTCGCCCGCCGCCGTGACCATGATGATCCCGACCTCGTAGCGCTCGCGCAGGAAGCGCGCGAGCGTGAGGCCGTCCTCGCCCGGCAGCCGCACGTCGAGCAGCACGACGTCCGGGGCGCCGCGCCCGAGCGCCGCGCGCATGGCCGCGCCGCCCTCGGCGGTCTCCGCCTGGAAGCCGTGCGACGCGAGGTACTCCGCGAGCATCTCCCGGATCTCGCGATCGTCGTCGACGATCAATACCCGTCCGCTGTTCATCGCTTCCGTCTTCCCCTGGCGCGGGGCCGATTATAGGCGCGCGGCCGCGCGACGCGGCCGGTTACGTGCCGATACCCGGCGATACCCGATCGATACCGAGCGAGCGGAAATCGAAAGCGTCCCGATACCGGCGGTCCGTAGCCTGCGAGGCGTGTTCACGGCGGCGTCAAGCGGCCGCGAACGAGACATCGACCCACTCGCACAAGGAGACACGACGATGAACCGCACCACCGCCATCCAGGCCCCGGCGCTCCGCGCCATCCCGATCCCGCGCGCCGCCTCCCACGCCGCCCTCGGGCGCCGCCGCATGCTCACCCGCGCCGCCGCGAGCGAGCGCGCGCGCGTGCTCGCGGCGTTCCAGGCTGCATCCGTCGGCGTCGACGAGCGCACCGCGGCCGCGCGCACGATCCGCTACTACCGCTCGCGCGGCGCCGACTGGGCGCGCCGGCTCGGCTAGCGGTTACACACCGATACGAACCGTTGCGCGGCTGCAATCGGACGAATACCGCCGCTGCCTAGAGTGCCGTCCATGTCGCACCACGCCAGCAAGAAGGAGACCGCAATGATCGCCCGCCGCACCGAAGCCGCCGCCGTCGAAGACACGCTGCGCAGCCTCTACCGCATCGCGCCCGAAATGGCGCGCTCGCGGCACGCCGCCGCCACCGTCGACCGCAACCCGGCCGACCCGCACCGCGCCACGGTG
>JAGVSZ010000063.1 GCA_019137045.1 Betaproteobacteria bacterium | reverse complement strand
GGCGCGGCGCTGGCGGCGCAGTAGCCGCGATGCGCGCGGCGGCGACCCTCGCGCTGGCGCTCGCGCTCGCGGCGCCGGCTGGCGGCGCCGAGCTCGTGCCGTGGACCGGAGGCGCCGCGCCGTCGCTCGCGCTCCAGGATCTGCAGGGACGCCCCCACCGGCTGGAGGATTTCCAGGGGCGGGTGGTGGTGATCAACTTCTGGGCCACCTGGTGCGAGCCTTGCCGCGACGAGATGCCGGCGCTACGGCGCCTGAACGAGAAGCTCGCGGGAACGCCGTTCACGCTGCTCGCGGTCAACTACGCGGAGAGCGACGCGCGCGTCGCGGGTTTCCTGCAGAAGGTGCCGGTCGACTTCACCATCCTCATGGACCGCGACGCGGCCGCGGCGAAGCGCTGGCGCGCGCGCGTGCTGCCCTACACGGTGGTGATCGATCCGGGGCAGCGCATCCGCTACACGGTCACCGGCGAGCTCGACTGGGACGCGCCGGCGGTGGAGGCGGCGCTGCGCAAGCTCCTGCCGCCGCGGTAGCCCCTGCGCCCCGCGCAGGGTGGCAGCCGCGCGGCGCCGGGGTGTATAGTGCAACGCTCGTCGCGCGCATCCGTTCCGCGGCGCGACGCGAGACAAGAAGGGACGGGAAGCACCGGGAGTCGCGCGTGTACCTGCTCGATCGCCTGATCTCGCGCAGCTGCAGGGCCCTCGCCGTGATGATCGGCTGCGGGCAGCGCATCCGCGCGTACGCGGGCGCGGGCGAGGATCCGGATGCGAGCGCGCCCCGCGTTCGCGCCGCCCGCGCGTCAGCCGGGCACCCGCTGTCCCGCAACGCCCGATCCCGTCTCTTCTGCCCGCCGCCTCCGCCGGGGCGGCGCTTCGCTCCGCTCCGGGCCGCGCGCCCGCTCATCCCGCCGAAAGGAGGCCCCCGATGGACCGTCGTCACTTCCTGATCACCGGCGCCGCCCTGCCGCTCGCCACGGCGCTGCCGCGCGCCGCGCGTGCGCAGCACCTGCCCTTCGATCCGCAGCCGGGCGGGTGGCGCACGTTCGAAATCACGACCCGGGTCGAGGTGCTCGCGCCCGCGGGGGCGACGCGCGTGTGGCTCCCCGTGCCGGTGGTCGCGGACGGCTCGCAACAGCCGCTCGACTCGAGCTGGACCGGCGACGCCGCCACCATGCGCATCGTCCACGACGGCAAGCACGGCGCCGCGATCTTCTACGCCGAGTGGCCGACGCCGCCGGCGGCGCCCACCGTGACGCTGTCGAGCCGCTTCATGACGCGCGACCGCGCCGCGAACCTCGTGCGGCCCGATCCGTCCATCCGGCTCGACCCGGCGGACGCGAAGTTCTACACCGCGCCCACCGAGCTGCAGCCGACCGACGGCATCGTGCGCAGGACCGCGCTCGAGATCACGCGCGGCGCGCGCACCGAGCTCGCAAGATCGCGCGCGATCTACGAGTGGATCGTGGACAACACCGAGCGCGACCCGAAGACGCGCGGGTGCGGCGTCGGCGACATCAAGGCGATGCTCGAGACCGGGAACCTGAGCGGCAAGTGCGCCGACCTGAACGCGCTGTACGTCGGGCTCGCGCGCGCGGTCGGGCTGCCGGCGCGCGACATCTACGGCATCCGCGTCGCGCGCTCGAACTTCGGCTACCGCAGCCTGGGCGCCGGCAGCGCGAACGTCACCCGCGCCCAGCACTGCCGCGCGGAGGTGTTCCTGACCGGGTACGGCTGGGTGCCGGTCGACCCGGCCGACGTGCGCAAGGTGGTGCTGGAGGAGAAGGCGCAGCCGACCACGCTCGCCGACCCGGTGGTGCCGCCGGTGCGGCGCAAGCTGTTCGGCGCGTGGGAGATGAACTGGCTCGCGTTCAACACCGCGCACGACGTCGCGCTGCCGGGCGCCAAGGGGCCGACGCTCGGCTTCTTCATGTACCCGCAGCTCGAGACCGCGCGCGGGCGCGCCGATCCGCTCGACCCGGACAACTTCAAGTACACGATCACGGCGCGCGAGATCAAGGCGTAGCGGAACGCGCGGGCGCGGCGCGCCCGGCGGTCCCGGGGGCGCGGGGCGCGGGCGGCGCACGGGCGGCTCACTATAATTCGCCGCGCTCCGAGCGCCCGACCGAGCCCCATGACCGAGATCCTGCGCCTGCCGCGCACCCGCGGCGAGCTCGACGCCGCCACCGCGCGCGCGCGCGCGATGGTGACGCGCCGCGCGCTCGTCTCCGCGGGGGCCGTGCTGGTGCCGATCCCGGTCCCCGGCCTCGACATCGCCGCCGACGTCGCGCTGCTCACCCAGCTCATTCCCGCGCTCAACCGCGAGTTCGGCCTCACGCCCGAGCAGATCGAGGGGCTCAACCCGGCGACCAAGGTGCTCGTCTACAAGGCGATCGTGGCGTTCGGCGGGGCGATGGTCGGACGCCTGATCACGCGCGAGCTGGTGCTGCAGGCGCTGGTGAAGGCGGGCATGCGCGTGACCACGAAGACGGCGGCGCGGCTCGTCCCGGTGGCGGGGCAGGCGGTGTCCGCCGGGCTGAGCTACGGCGCCATGCGGTTCGTCGGCAGCGCGCACATCCGCGACTGCGCGCGCGTGGTCGAGGCGATCCACGCCGGGCGCGACGACTGGGCGCCGCGACCGCCTCGCCCTAGCGCAGCTCAGCGGCTGCGATCCGCCGCTGCCAGAGCAGCGTCCCGCTGGCGTCGTACGCCTCGAGCGTGAGCACGCGCTCGGCGCGCGGACCGCTCACGCGCACCATGCCGAAGTTGCGCTGGGTCAGCAGCGTGCCGGGCACGAGCTCCGGGTTCTCGCGCTCCTCCGACGGCGGGTGCGCGAGCACGCCGGCGGTGAGCGGGGAGGAGGTGAACTCGTAGAGCGGGTAGGCGCCCGGCCGCTCGACGCGCCACAGCCCGCCGAAGTGGCGGTCGCCGGTGAGGAAGACCACGCCGGCGATCTTCTGCTCGAGCAGCCAGTCGGCGAGCGCCTTCTGCTCGGCCGGGTAGCCGTGAAACGCCTCGAAGCGGTTGGCGCGGTTCCACAGCTGCCCGCCCGCGACCACGACCTTGAACGGCGCGCGCGAGGCGACCAGGGCCTGCTTCAGCCACGCGAGCTGCGCGCGCCCGAACATCGCCTTCTCCGCGGTGGGCGGATAGCGGTTCGGGTAGCGGTGGAAACGGTTGTCGAGCAGGAAGAAGTCGACGTCGCCGTAGGTCACCATGCCGAACACGCCCGCGACCCCGGGCAGGCCGTGCGCCGGGTTCGGCCAGTAGCGCTTGAAGGTCTCGAGCGCGGCGCCCTTCAGCACGAACGAGCCGTCCGAGTCGTTCGGGCCGAAGTCGTGGTCGTCCCAGATCGCGACGTGCGAGGTCGCGCGCGCGAGGCGGCGCAGCTCCGGCATCGCGCGCACCGCCCGGTAGCGCGCGCTCATGGCCTCGATCGAGGTCCACTCCGGCTCGCGCAAGTAGACGTTGTCGCCGAGCCAGAGCATGAGGTCGGGCGCCTGCGCGGCGATCGCGTCGAGGATGCCGAAGTCCCCGCCCCAGGTCCGGCCCGGCCGGTCGAAGCGGTCGTTGAGGTACAGGCACGAGCCGAACGCGACCGCGAACGCCGGGGGATCGGTGCGGAACTGCCACAGCGGCTGGGTGGCGAAGCGCCCGGGCTCGGCGACGCTCCTGCCGTCGACGGTCACCGCGTAGCGATAGCGCGTGCCGGGATCGAGCCCGGCGAGGCGCAGGGCGAGCGCGAAGTCGTCCTCCGCGCGCGTCGTCCCCTCGACCCGCCGCCGCCTGCCCGGGTCGCCCTCGGGATGCAGCTCCACCGCCACGCGCGCGGCGCGCTCGGTCTGCACCCACAGCGTCATGCTCGTCATGTCGGCGAAGCCGTGCATGATCGACGCGGCCCACGCCGGCGCGGCCGCGGCGAGCGCGGCGAGCGCGGCGATCAGCGGCCGGAGTGCGGGGCGGAGCGGCATCGGGCGGACCGGATCATAGCGGGTCGGGGCGCGCCGGACGCGCAGCCTCCCGCGTGCTAGCATCGCGCGCGTCGCGCGCCCCCGTCGCTTCGGGGCGCGCGTCGGCACACGCTATTCACCCCCACACCAGACTAGGAGGAAAACCAGATGGGCCTATTCGACTTCGTGCGCAACATCGGCAAGAAGATCTTCCCGCCGGAAGCCAAGCCCGAGGACGCGTCGGTCAAGATCAGGCACGAGATCGAGGCGGCGACGCTCGGGATCACCAACCTCCAGGTCGCCTACGACGCCGCCGACGGCAAGTGCACGCTCGCGGGCGATTGCCCGACCGCCGAGGCGATGCAGAAGGCGGTCCTCATCGCGGGCAACATCCAGGGGGTGTCCGAGGTGAACATCTCCGGGCTCAAGGTGCCGCCGCCCAAGGAGAAGGTCGAGTACTACGTCATCGTCAAGGGCGACACGCTGTCCGCGATCGCGAAGAAGTACTACGGCGACGCCAACAAGTACCCGCGCATCTTCGAGGCGAACCGCGAAGTCATCAAGGACGCGAACCTGATCTTCCCGGGGCAGAAGATCCGCATCCCGATGGACTGAGGGCGACGCGCGCATTCCACCGGCGGGCCGGCGGCGCCGGCCCGCGTCCAGGGAGGACTTCGCATGGGACTGGTCTGGACGATCATCATCGGGTTTCTCGTCGGGCTCGCCGCGCGCGCCATCCTGCCCGGGCGGCAGGTCATGGGCGTGATCATGACGACGCTGCTCGGCATCGGCGGCTCGCTGCTCGCCGGCTACGCGGGGCAGTTCTTCGGCTACTACCGGCTGGGCGAGCCGGCCGGCATCGTCGCGTCGGTGGTCGGCGCGCTCGTGCTCCTCTTCCTCTGGAGCAAGCTCGTCAACAAGTGACCGCGCGCGCCGCGGTCCCGCAGGCGCGGGTTGCTATACTCGCGCCTTCCTCTTTTTCCCTCCCGGAAGCGGCGCCCCGCTTCGCGGTCGCATGAGCGCACACGCCGCCGCCAAGCAGAAGAAGAACGTCACCGTCCTGGCCGTCCTCCAGGCGCTGCTGATGACCAACAACTCGACCGCGATCGCCCTGAACGGGCTGGCCGGCTACGCGCTCGCATCCAACAAGTCGCTCGCCACCGTGCCGGTGACCGGCTGGGTGGTCGGCGCGGCGCTCACCACGTTCTTCGCCTCGCTGCTCATGAAACGCATCGGGCGCAAGGGCGGCTTCACCTTCGGCACCCTGGTGGGGATCCTCGGCGCGTCGATCTGCTGCGTCGCGCTGTACCTCGGCAGCTTCTGGCTCTTCGTCGCCGGCACCACGGTCTTCGGCGTGTACAACGCGTTCGGGCAGTACTACCGCTTCGCCGCCGCGGACGCGGCGACCCACGATTTCAAGGCGAAGGCGATTTCGCTCGTGCTCGCGGGCGGCCTCGTGGGCGGCATCGTCGGCCCCACGGTGTCGAAGTGGACCAAGGACATGCTGCCGGTCGCGTTCCTCGGCGCCTACCTCGTGCTGATCGCGTTCCTCGTGGTCGTGCTCGCGGTGATCCGCCTGCTCGACATCCCGACCCCGACCGAGGCCGAGGCGAAGGCCTCGGGGCGGCCGCTCGCCGAGCTCGCCGCGCAGCCCGCGTTCGTCGTCGCGGTGCTCGCGGCGGCGATCGGCTACGGCGTGATGAACCTGCTCATGACCGCCACCCCGCTCGCGATGGGGGTGTGCGGCCACCCGTACAGCGCCGCCGCGACGGTGATCTCGTGGCACGTGATCGGGATGTTCGCGCCGTCGTTCTTCACCGGCAGCCTGATCAGGCGCTTCGGCGTGCTGCACGTGATGCTCGCGGGAACGGTGCTCACCTTCGTCTGCATCGGCATCGCGCTCGCGGGCATCGACGTGCCGAATTTCTGGGCGGCGCTCTTCCTGCTCGGCGTGGGCTGGAACTTCCTCTACATCGGCGGCACCACGCTGCTGACCGAGACCTACCGCCCGGCCGAGAAGGCGAAGGCGCAGGGCGCGAACGACTTCGTCATCTTCCTGACCATGGCGACCTCGTCGTTCTCGTCGGGACTGCTGCTGGAGACGAACGGCTGGCAGCTCCTGAACTACCTCGCGATCCCGTTCGTCGCCCTCATCGCGCTCGCGGTGCTGTGGCTGATGGGCAAGCGGCGGGTGCCCGCCGCCGCCTAGAGGAGACCGCATGGAACGCCGCTTCATCAACCCGCTCGAGCTGTCGGTCCCCATCAACTACTCGCACGTCGCGGTCGCCTCCGCCGGGCGCACCGTCTACGTCTCGGGCCAGATCGCGCTCGACGCGACCGGACGGATCGTCGGCGCGGGCGACCTGCGCGCGCAGGCGGTGCAGGTGTACGAGAACCTGCGCGCGGCGCTCGACGCCGCCGGCGCGAGCTTCGCCGACGTGATCAAGATGACCACCTTCGTGGTGGGCCTCGACCCCGAGCGGACGCAGGTCCTGCGCGAGGTGCGCGCGCAGTTCCTGCCGGCGGGGCACAAGCCGGCGAGCACGATGGTCGGCGTCGCGAGCCTCGTGCGCCCCGAGCTGCTGGTCGAGGTCGAGATGATCGCGGCCCTGGCCGACCGCCGCTAGCCGCCGCATGCCGCTCGACCCGCAGGCGCGCGCGGTGCTCGAGCGCGTCGCGCGCGCGCAGCTGCCCCCGTACCCCCGGCTCGGCGCCGCCGCCGCGCGCACGCTCTACCGCGAGACGCGCGGCAAGCTC
>JAGVSZ010000026.1 GCA_019137045.1 Betaproteobacteria bacterium | reverse complement strand
CTCGGCGTGCGCCGCGAGAACATCTGGGTCACCGACATCGCCGGTGTCGTGTACGAGGGCCGCAAGGAGGAGATGGACCCCAACAAGGCGCGCTACGCGCGCCGGACCGACGCGCGCCGGCTCGGCGAAGTCATCGGGGGTGCGGACGTCTTCCTCGGCCTCTCCGCGAGCGGCGTGCTCAAGCCGGAGATGGTGAGGGAGATGGCCGACCGGCCGCTCATCCTCGCGCTTGCGAATCCCGATCCGGAGATCATGCCGGACGTCGCGAAGGCGGTGCGTCCCGACGCGGTGATCGCGACCGGGCGGTCGGACTTCCCGAACCAGACCAACAACGTGCTGGTGTTTCCGTTCATTTTCCGCGGCGCGCTCGACGTCGGGGCGACGCAGATCAACGAAGCGATGAAGATCGCCGCGGTCCACGCGATTGCCGACCTGGCGACCGCGGAGCAGTCGGACATCGTCACCGCGGCGTACGGGGAGCAGAACGTCAGGTTCGGCCCGGACTACCTGATTCCGCGCCCCTTCGACCCGCGGTTGATCGTGCAGATCGCGCCGGCGGTGGCGCGCGCTGCGATGGAGTCGGGCGTCGCGACGCGGCCGATTGCCGACTTCGGCGCCTACCGCGATTCGCTCCAGCAGTTCGTCTACAGCACCGGGTTCATGATGAAGCCGATATTCGCCGCGGCGAAGAGCGCGCCGCGCCGGATCGTGTTCGCGGAAGGGGAGGACGAGCGCGTGCTGCGCGCGGTTCAGGTCGTCGCCGACGAGGGGCTGGCGAAGCCCGTTCTGATCGGGCGGCCGGCGGTCGTCGAGCGGCGCATCGAGCGCAACGGCTTGCGCATCCGCCCGGGCAAGGAGTTCGAGCTGGTGAATCCCGAGTCCGATCCGCGCTACCGCGAGTACTGGGAGGAATATCACCGCCTCACCGAGCGGCGCGGGGTGTCGGTCCGGTACGCGCAGATCGAGATGCGGCGCCGGAACACGGCGATCGGCGCGATGGCGATCCACCGCGGCGAGGCCGACGGGATGCTGTGCGGGACTTTCGGCACGCACGACCTGCATCTGCACTACGTCGACCAGATCATCGGTCGTCAGCGCGGCGCCAGCGCCTACTACGCGATGAACATCCTGATTCTCCCGAAGCGCACGGTGTTCATCTGCGATACCTACGTCAACTACGACCCGAGCGCCGAGCAGGTCGCCGAGATGACGCTGCTCGCGGCCGAGGAGGTCCGCCGCATCGGCCTGGTGCCGAAGGTGGCGCTGCTGTCGCACTCGAGCTTCGGGACGAGCGACACTCCGACCGCGGCAAAGATGCGCGCGGCGCTCGCGCTGATTCAGCAACGCGCGCCCGATCTCGAAGTGGAGGGCGAGATGCACGGCGACGCGGCGTTGTCGGAAGAGGTTCGCGCGCAGGCGTTCCCACACTCCCGTCTCAAGGGCGGGGCGAACCTCCTGATCATGCCGACGCTGGACGCGGCGAACATCGCCTTCAACCTGCTCAAGACCGCCGCGGCCGAGGGAATCACGATCGGCCCGGTCCTGCTCGGGTGTGCGGCGCCGGTGCACATCCTGACTTCGTCGGCCACCGTGCGGCGCATCGTGAACATGACGGCGCTCACGGTCGTGGACGCCAACGCACAGCGGACGCTGTTCTCGAACTGACGCCGGCGCGCGCCGGCCCGGTGGGGCGAGACCGATCGCCGCCGCGGGCGCTGGCGTTTCCCGGGCGCGCGGCCTAAACTGCCCCTTTGCGCGCGCGCACGCTTCCGTTCCGATGAGCCAGGAATCTCCCCTCCAGGATCCGTTCGAGTTCTTCAAGAAGCTGTGGAGCCCGACGGGGCTGCCGCTGCCCGGCATGGTCGCGCCGCTGCTCGACACCAAGGAGATCGACAAGCGCATCACCGACCTGAAGTCGGTGGAGAACTGGCTCGCGATGAACTTGAACGTCCTGCGCATGACGATCCAGGGCCTGGAGATGCAGCGTTCGACCTTGCTCGCGGTCCAGGCGATGCAGCCGGGCGCCGCGGCGGGCGCGCCGAAGGCCGACCCGGCGGGAGCCGTGGCGAGCGCCGCGGAAGCGTGGTGGAGCCTGCTGCAGAGTCAGGCGCAGGCGCCGTCCGCCCCGCCGGAGAAGAAGGCGCGGAAATGACCGCGCCCCGCGCGGCGCGGACGCTCGCCTTCCGGATGGGGCACGCGCGCGGCGATGACTGGCGCGAGGCGGTCGCAAGCGCCCTCGAGCAGATCGGTGCCGCGCCGCCGGGCGCGAACCTCGGGTTTCTCTATGTGAGCGACCGCATCAGCGGCGATGCGGCGGCGATCCTCGACCGGGTGCGGGAAGCGACCGGCGTGCGCGACTGGACCGGTGCCGTCGGCATGGGCGTGCTCGCAACCGGGGTGGAATACACGGACGAGCCTGCCGTCGCGGTGATGATCGGCGCGCTTCCCGAGGGCGAGTTCCAGGTCTTCTCGGGGCGGTCGCGCGCGCCCCGTCCGGGCACGCGCACCGCGAGCGGCGCCGAGGCGGCGCACTTCGCGATCGTGCACGGCGACCCGAACACCGACGACATGCCCGAGCTCGTCGAGGACATGTCGTCCAAGGTGGCGAGCGGCTATCTCGTGGGCGGGCTCGCCAGCGCGCGCGCGACCGCGGCGCTGTTCGCGAACGAAGTGCTGCAGGGCGGGCTCGCGGGCGTGGTGCTGTCCGACCGGGTCGAAGTCACCACGCGCCTCACGCAGGGGTGTGTCCCGATCGGCCCGCCGCGCGCGGTCACCGCGGGCGAACGCAACGTCATCGCGACGCTGGACGGCCGGGCGGCCCTGGAGGTCCTGCGCGAGGACATCGGCGCGACGCTCGGCGGCGACCTGCGGCGTTCGGCGCAGGTCATCCACGTGGGGTTGCCGGTGGCCGGATCCGACACCGGCGACTATCTGGTGCGCAGTCTCGTGGGGTTCGATCCCCGGAACGGGCTGATCGCGATCGGCGCCGGCGTCGAGCAGGGCATGCAGGTGGTGTTCTGCCGCCGCGACGAGGCCGCCGCGCGCGCGGACCTGCACCGCATGCTCGACCGGATCTCGACCGACCTCGATGGCGCGCCCAAGGGCGGACTGTATTTCTCCTGCGTCGGGCGCGGCGAGCATCTGTTCGGCCGGCGCTCGGCCGAGCTCGAGCTGATCGCGCGCCGGCTGGGCGAGTTCCCGCTCGTCGGTTTCTTCTGCAACGGCGAGATCTCCCACGACCGGCTCTACGGCTACACCGGCGTGCTCACGCTCTTCAGGTAGGTGAGGGGTGGCGGGACGGGTCGCCGTCGTCACCGGCGCGAATCGGGGCATCGGCCGCGCGATCGTCCGGGCGCTCGCGCGCCGCGGCCTGCGTGTCGTCCTGACCGCTCGTGACGTCGCCAAGGGCGAGTCGGCGCGGGCGGGGCTTCACGCCGAGGGGCTGACGGTCTGGTTCCGCGCGCTGGACGTGCGCGACGCGAGCCAGGCGCACGGCGCGGCGGCGTGGGTGGCGCGCGAGTTCGGCCAGCTCGACGTGCTCGTGAACAATGCCGGCGTGCTGCCCGACCCGAAGGGCGCGCGCGCGGCGACGGTCGATGCGGCGGTGCTGCGCGAGGCGCTCGAGACGAACACGGTGGGGGCGTTGGCGGTCGCGCAGGCGTGCCTTCCGCTCATGCGCCGGGGCGGGTATGGTCGGATCGTCAACGTGTCGAGCGAGCTCGGGCAGCTGTCGTCGATGGGCAGCGGCACGCCCGCCTACCGCGTCTCGAAGGCGGCGCTGAACGCGGTCACCCGGACGCTCGCGGCGGAGCTCGCGGGAACGAACATCAAGGTGAACGCGATGAGCCCCGGCTGGGTGCGCTCCGACATGGGCGGCGCTTCGGCGCCGCGCAGCCCGGAGCAGGGCGCCGACACGGCCGTGTGGCTCGCGACGCTTCCCGACGACGGGCCGAGCGGCGGCTTCTTCATGGACCGGAGCCCGATCCCCTGGTGACCGGGTCGCGCCCGCGCCGAGGTTCACGCGGCGCCGCGCCGGAATTACCATCGGCACTCACGACAAGGAGGAAGACGTGCCCAAGGCCATTCGATTCCACCAGACCGGCGGTCCCGAAGTCCTCGCGTGGGAGGAGGTCGCGGTCGGCGATCCGGGTGCGGGACAGGTCCGGATCCGCAACCATGCGGTCGGGCTCAACTACCTCGACACCTATTTCCGCAGCGGGCTCTACCCCCTGACGCTGCCTGCGGTGTGCGGCTCCGAGGGCGCCGGCGTGGTCGAGGCGGTGGGCGCCGGGGTGACCGAGTTCGCGCCGGGCGACCGCGTCGCGTACGCCTCGCCGCCGGTCGGCGCCTACGCCGAGGTCCGGCTCTACCCTGCCGATCGCTGCGTCAAGCTTCCCGACGGCGTCTCGTTCGAGACCGCGGCGGCGATGCTGCTCAAGGGCATGACCGTCCAGTACCTGATCAAGCGGACCTTCAAGGTGCAGCCCGGCATGACCGTGCTCTGGCACGCCGCGGCCGGCGGAGTCGGGCTGATCGCCTGCCAGTGGCTCAAGGCGCTCGGCGTGAGAGTGATCGGCACGGCGGGTTCGGACGAGAAGGCCGCGCTCGCGAGGGCGCACGGCTGCGAGCAGACCATCGTGTACACGCGCGAGAACTTCGTCGAGCGGGTGAAGGAGATCACCGGCGGGCAGGGCGTGCCGGTCGTATACGACTCGGTGGGCAGGCTCACGTTCCTGGGCTCGCTCGACTGCCTCCAGCCGCTCGGCACGATGGTCTCCTTCGGCAACGCATCCGGCGCGGTGGAGCCGTTCCCGCTGACGCTGCTGGCGCAGAAGGGTTCGCTCTTCGTCACCCGGCCGACGCTCAACACCTACGTCGCCAAGCGCGCGGACCTCGTCGCCACGGCGAACGACCTCTTCGAGGCGGTCAAATCCGGCAAGGTGAAGATCGAGATCGCCCGGCGCTACGCGCTAAAGGATGCTGCGCAAGCGCAGCGCGACCTCGAGGCGCGCAAGACCACCGGCTCGACGATCTTCACGGTGTGAGCGCCGTCCTGGAGCGGTACCGGCTCGACGGCCGGGTCGCCATCGTCGCGGGCGCCGCGCACGGGATCGGCCGTGCGATCGCGCTGGCCCTGGCGGCGGCCGGCGCGCCCGTCGCCTGCCTCGACCTGGACCGCGCGGGGGCGGAGGAAACCGCCCGCGCGATCGCCGCGACCGGCGGCAGGTCGGTCGCGATCGGCTGCGACGCGACCGACGAGGCGAGCGTGGGCGCGGCGGTCGGCGACTGCGCGCAGCGGCTCGGGCCGCCGCGCGTGCTCGTCCACGGCGTGGCAACCCTCGAGGTGGGCGGCGCGGTGCTGGAGACCGACCTGGCGACGTGGAACAGGATCGTCGCGATGAACCTCACGAGCGCGTTCCTGACCAGCCGGGCCGTCCTGCCGCGGATGATCGCGGCCGGGGGCGGCTCGATCGTCCTCGTCGCCTCGCAGCTCGGCAGCGTCGGCGCGCCCGGGCGCGCCGCCTACTGCGCGACCAAGGGAGCGCTGATCCAGCTCGCGAAAGCGATGGCGGCGGATCTCGCGCCGCACGGGGTGCGCGTGAACGCGCTCTCGCCCGGGGCGATCGAGACGCGGCGGCTCGAGCACCGCTACGGCGACATCGCGCGGGCGCGCGCCGCGATCGCGTCGAAGCACCTCGTCGACCGCCTCGGCCAGCCCGACGAGATCGCCGCCGCGGCGCTGTTCCTCGCGAGCGATGCGTCGTCGTTCATGACCGGCGCCGATCTCCTGGTCGACGGCGGCTACAACGCCGTCTGATTCCCCATGGACACCGACGCGCTGCGCACGGCGCTGTTTCCCGAGATCGAGCCGCACGCGTCCGGCATGTTGCCGCTCGACGCGATCCACACGATGTACTGGGAGACCGCGGGCAACGCGGCGGGCATTCCCGTCGTGTTCCTGCACGGTGGCCCGGGCGCCGGCTCGACCCCGAAGCACCGCCGCTTCTTCGATCCCGACGCCTTTCGCATCGTGGTCTACGACCAGCGCGGCGCCGGGCGCTCGACCCCGCTCGGCGAGCTGCGCGAGAACACGACTGCGCACCTGGTCGACGATCTGGAGCGCCTGCGGCGGCACCTCGGCATCGACCGCTGGCTCGTGTTCGGCGGGTCGTGGGGATCCACGCTCGCGCTCGCGTACGCCGAAGCCCATCCGGACCGCTGCCTGGGACTCGTGCTGCGCGGCATCTTCCTGTGCCGCAGGAGCGAGATCGACTGGTTCTTGTACGGCCTGCGCAGCATCTTCCCCGAGGCGTGGGACCGGTTTGCCGGCTTCCTGCCGCCGGACGAGCGTGGCGACCTGCTGCGCAACTACCATCGGCGGCTCGTCGATCCGGACCCTTCCGTGCACATGCCGGCGGCGCGCGCCTGGAGCGTCTACGAGGGCTCGTGCTCGACGCTGCTGCCTTCCCGCGAGACGGTGGGCCACTTTGCCGGGGACGTGGTCGCGCTCGGGCTCGCGCGCATGGAAGCGCACTACTTCCTGCACGACATCTTCCTGCCCGAGAACGCGCTCCTGCGGGGCGTGCACCGGATCCGGGCGATCCCCGGAGTGATCGTGCAGGGGCGCTACGACGTCGTCTGCCCGACCGTGTCCGCACACGAGCTCGCCGCGGCGTGGCCCGAGGCCGACTACCAGGTCAT
>JAGVSZ010000113.1 GCA_019137045.1 Betaproteobacteria bacterium | reverse complement strand
CCCGCGGCGGGAAGCCGCGCTTCACGCCAGGACGCGGAGCGCGCGCGCGGCCGGATCGAGCGCCACGGTCGCGCCGTGCGGGACCGCGCCGGTCACGTCGCACTCGAAACCGGCGAGCAGCGTGATGTCGCCGAACGCCGCGCCCTGCGCGATGATCGGGTTCACGCTGTTGAAGACGAGCGCGAGCGGCACGATCCCGCGCGCGGCCATCTCGCGCAGCATCCACGCGCTCGCCACGCCGCCCTTCGCCGTGTCGAGCACGAGGATCCTGCCGACGTAGGACTGCCCCGCGAGCTTGTGCGCCGGACGCGAGAACGTGCCGGCGATGCGGTCGAGGTCGTAGCGCGCGGAGAACCCGTCCCGCGCGACGAGCGCCTCGCCGCGCACCGCACGCCCCATCGCCTGGCGGGCGACGAGCGTCTTCACGGCAGCCTCCCGGTCGCCGCCGCTTCCACGCATTGCTCCATGGTCGCGAGAAGCGGCACGTACCCGTAGCCGCCGAGGATGTTCACCATCTTCGTGCTGTTCGTCGCGAGGCGCTTCCAGCCGTTCGCCTCGGCGATCTCGCGCGCGTACGACTGGTAGAAGCACATGCCGGCGAGCACGTGCCCCCCGGCGTCCTCGATGCGCTGCGTGAAGCCGAAGCGGTCGGCGTCGGGCTTCACCTGCGGGCTCGTCACTGCGAGCAGCGGCTTGACGAAGCGGCGCCCGTCGCACAGCGCGGCGAGGTCGCGCAGCTCGTACAGGCTGAGCTGCGGCGCCGAGAAGACCACCACGTCGATCTCCTTCTCGCCCGCGTACTGCGCCTGCAGCGCGCGCACCTCGCGCTCCCCGATCCGGTGCGCGACCGGGAGCGCGTCGCCGCCGGTGTCCGCGAGGCGCGCCGCTTCGGGCGTGACGCCGACCAGGTGGAACATCGCGCTCGAGCCGAAGCTCGCCATCGCGGCGCCGAAGTGCTTGAGCTCGTCCGATCCCGGCACGCGGTCGAGCCCCTCGACGACCGGCACCGCCCAGTAGTGCCCGGCGAGCCGGCCGATGAGGCCGCCGAGCGCGCCCCAGTCGTTGAGCGTGACCGGCGTCCAGTCGGCGCGCAAGCGCAGCGTCGCGCGCCGCTGCGCGTCGAGGTGGAAGCCGTAGCGGGGCGTGCGGCCGGTCAGGCCGGCGGCGAGCGCCGAGGGCCCGCCCTCGAAGTTCGAGCGCGCGCCGCACACCGAGTTGCAGTAGATCACGACGCCGGTGTCGCCGAAGGCGACGCTCTCGCCGCGCGCCGGCGCCTGGATGGTCTGGTAGTTGATGCAGGTGTCGGTCATCATGATGCCCAGGCGCCGGAATGCCGCGATCGCGCGCCGCTCGAGGTCGAGGATCCAGCCCGGGTGCTTGAGCACGGAGGCCTTCGCGAAATCGGTGCCGCGCGGATCCATGATGGTCGGGACGCGCACGCGCGCCCGCGGGTCGTCCCGCCCGAGCGACTCGATCCACTGCACGCCCGCGACGCCGAGGCTCTCGGTGTCGGCCATGACGTGGGCCTGCGTCACCGGCACGAAATCGGCGGCGGCGAAGAACTCGCCCACCTGCACCTGATGGCCGATGGCGGCCTTCACCGCAGGACCGAGCTCGCCGGCCTGCATCGCGCGCTCCAGGTCGTTCAGCTTCATCGGATGGCCTGCCCGGACGAGATGATCGGGGCGCTGACGGGCGCGCGGACTCGCATTCCGTCAAAATAGCGCGTTCCGGCCGCGCGCGCCCAGCATCGAGGAGATCGCATTGCCCAAGGCAGTCCACGCCGCGAGGTCCGGCGGGCGCGAGCGCGCCCCCGCGACGCGCCTCGCGCTCTGGGAGCTCGGCTTCCGGCCGTTCTACCTGCTCGCGAGCGGGTTCGCCGCGCTTTCGATCGCGCTCTGGGTCGCGCAGTACGCCGGGGTGCTGCCCGGCGCGTATCTGCGCGGACCGGCGTGGCACGGCCACGAGATGATCTACGGCTACGCCGTCGCGGTCATCACGGGCTTCCTCTTCACCGCGGTCAGGAACTGGACCGGCCGCCCGACCCCGACCGGGGGCTGGCTGATGGCCGCGTGCGCGCTGTGGCTCGCCGGCCGGCTGCTGGTCGTGACGCCGTACGGGCTCCTCGCCGCGCTGGTGAATGCCGCGTTTCCGCTCGCGGTGGCGGTCGGGATCGCGCTCCCGCTCGTGCAGAGCGGCAACCGGCGCAACTACTTCTTCGTCGGCCTGCTCGTCGTGCTGGCGCTCGCCGACCTCGCGTTCCACCTGTCCATGCTGGGCGTGCTCGACATCCCCGCGCGGCCGGGGCTGCAGGCGGGCCTGGACGTGATCCTGTTCGTGATGGCGGTGATGGGCGGCCGGGTGATCCCGATGTTCACCAACAACGGCGTCCCGGGCGCGCAGGCGCGGCGCAGCGCGCTCGTCGAGCGGGTCGCGCTCGGGAGCGTCCTCGCGCTGCTGGTCGCGGACGTCCTGGCGGCACCCGCGCCGGTGCTGGCGCTCGTCGCGCTCGTCTGCGCGGTCGCGCACGGCATCCGGCTCGCCCTGTGGGACTCGCGCCGGACGCTCGCGACGCCGCTCGTCTGGATCCTCCACGCCGCCTACGCTTGGATCGTCATCCACCTCGTGCTGCGCGCGCTGGCGGCGCTCGGCTGGGTCGCGGACGCGCTCGCCGTCCACGCATTGACGGTAGGCGCGATCGGCGCCCTTACGCTCGGCATGATGACCCGGACCGCGCGCGGCCATTCCGCCCGCCCGCTCGTGGCCGATCGCGCGGAGGTGGCCTGCTATGCGCTCGTGCTGCTCGCGGCGGCGGTCAGGGTGTTCGGACCGCTCCTCGCCCCGGGCGAGTACCTCGCGAGCATCGCGGTCTCCGGCGTGCTGTGGTCGGCCGCGTTCGCGCTCTACTTCGTCCGCTACTGGCCGATCCTGACCCGCCCGCGGCTCGACGGCAGGCCCGGGTGATCCGCGCCGCCGCCGGGCGCGCACCCGCCGTTCCCTGCGCGACGGACGGCAGCCGCAGCCGGGCCTCCGGCGGGCGCCGTCAGGCGGCCGCCCGCCCGCCGAGGACGGCGGCCGCGAGGTAGACGACGCCGAACACGGCGGCGACGAGCGCCTCGGGCCGCAGGCCCGCGATTCCCTCGCGGTACGCGACGAGCGCGGGCAGCACCACCAGCGCCGCGCCGGCCACGCCGTACCCCATTCGCCCGGTGGGACCGAGCCTGTTCCGCATCCGCTCGATCGATTTCATCCTGTGTTTCTCCTCGCACCGTCGCGTTGCGCGCCGCGCCGGGCCGGGCATCCGCTCACGCCGCCTCGGGTCCCGGTCCCGGATCGAGCGGCGCGTAGTGACTGAGCCAGGCCAGCAGTTTCCCGCGCCCGCCAGTGAGGTCGTCGAGCCACCCGGGGTAGCCGAGCAGCTCCGCCTGGGCGACCTGCGCGCGGGCGATGAACCCCGCCGGGTTGTAGGTCACGGTCACGGTTTCCGCGCCGCGCCGGATGAGGTCGTCCCGCACGCGCAGGGCGAACTGCCGCGGCCCGCGGACCACCACCGACAGCACCGGCTCTGCGACGACCGGGCCGAACTGGTAGCGCACCCGCGGCGCCTCGATCTCGACCGCGGGGCCGTAGCGCGCGCGCACCGCCGCGGCCGGGCCGTGGAGGGAAGCCTCGTTCAGCCCCAGCACCCGCAGGCCCCGGTAGGACGGCTCGTACACCAGGTCGCCCGCCGGCTCGCCGAGCAGCGCCATCGCCTCGTGCGCGAACGCGAGCTGGAACGCGTGCCTGCGGCTGCGCATCAGCTGCTGCACCGGATAGGCGGCGTAGCGCGCCGCCTCGTCGGGCCGGGGCGCGGCGCGGCGCCCCTCAGGCAAGAGCGAGAGCTTCGTCATTGCTCACCCTCCCGCGCGAGACTTCGACGATCCTGATCGCGAACTGCCGGCCGGTGGGCAGCAGCACGTCGATGACGCTTCCGACGAAGCGCCCGAGGAGCGCGCGCCCGATCGGCGACAGCACCGACACCCGCCCGGCGCCTGCATTCGCCTGCACCGGGTACACGATCCGCACGGTCTCCGCGCCGCCGTCCGGGATCTCCACGTAGGTGACGGTCGAATCCATCGCCACGACGTCGTGGGCCAGCTCGTCCGACGCGACGATGCGCGCGCTGGCGATCGTGGTCGCGAGTTCCGCGGCGGTTTCCTGCTCCAGGCGGTGGCGCCGCGGCCAGTCGCCCAGCATCAGACCGATCGCCTGCGCGTCGCAGGCCGAGATCAGGATGTCGTTCCGGCTGGTCATGTTCCCTCTCCAGGTAGCGTTCGGGCTCCCGCTGCCGCCCGTGCGCACGCGTCGCGCTCGTTCCCGGCGCGGGCGTTTCCGCGATAATCCGGCCAGCGCCGAACGACCCCTCGCAGGTGCGTGCTGCGGGCATGCGCCCGCCAACGTGCGCCGATGGTATCGGTGCCGCGCGAGCGCCGGTAGCCGGCCGGATCGAACAACAGCGTTTCCCGCGCGGACACGGCGAAGGATCGGACGATGCAGGATCTGAACGACATGGTGGTCTTCGCGCGCGTGGTCGAGGCGAAGAGCTTCTCCGCCGCCGCCCGGCGCATGGGCGCGTCGAAGTCGCGGGTGAGCAAGGCGATCGCCAAGCTCGAGCGCGCGCTCAAGGCGCTGCTGCTCAACCGCAGCACCCGGGGGCTCAGCCTGACCGAGGTCGGGTCTGCCTTCTACGAGCACTGCAGCCGGATCGCCGCGGAGGCCCAGCAGGCCGAAGAGGTCGTGAGCCAGCTCCACTCCGAGCCGCGCGGGGTGCTGAAGCTCACCGCACCGGTCGCGTTCGGCACGCTGCACGTGGCGCCGGCCCTGCCCGAGTTCCTCGCGCGCCACCCGGATCTCTCGATCGACGTGACGATCACCGACCGCATGGTCGACCTGGTGGAGGAAGGCTACGACGTCGCCATCCGCATCACGCGCGAGCCCGACCTGAACCACGTCGCGCGCAAGCTCGCGCCGGTGCGCCGCGTGGCGTGCGCGACACCGGAATACTTCCGGCGCCGCGGCGTGCCGCGGACGCCGCAGGACCTGAAGCGGCACAACTGCCTGCACTACACGTCGTTCGGGACGCGGGGCGAGTGGCGCTTCAGAGGGCCCGCGGGCGAGATCTCCGTGCCGGTGTCCGGCGACCTGCGCATCAACGACGACGAGGCGCTGTCGCAGGCGGTGCTGGGCGGGCTCGGCATCGCGCTGCTGCCGACGTTCATCATCGGCGGCGAGCTGCAGTCGGGCCGGCTGCAGGCCGTGCTCGCGGAGTACGTCCCGCTCGAGCGCCACGTCTACGCGGTCCACCTGCCGGGCATCCACCTGCCGGCGAAGGTGCGCGCCTTCGTCGATTTCGTCCGCGGCCGGTTCGGGCCCGAGCCGTACTGGGATCGGCCGGAGCGCGCTCGCGCGAAGGCGAAGGCCTGACGCGCCGGCCCGCCGCCGCGGTACGGGCGGAAGTCGCCGGGTCCGGACGCCTGCCGGGGTCTCAGTACAGGCCGCGCACCGGCTTCATGCGGCGCGGGCGGCGCGGGTTGACCGCGCTCGCCGGGCCCTCCGGCAACGCGCGCGACCGTCTTGCCTTCCGCTTCGGCGCGGCGCCGCCACGCAGGACGAGCCGGCCGAGCTGCATGAGATCGTCCCCCTGCGCCAGACCGGCCGCAATGCGGTCCAGTACGCGCGCATCGGTGACGCGTTCGATGCGCACGCGCAGCGCAGCCGGCACCGGGCCGAAGCGCAGCTTCAGCTGCCTCAGGAGCACGCGCTGCATGCCCTCGAGCACGCCCTTCCTGCGGCCTTCCGCGACGCCCTCCCGGAGCCCCTTGGACAGGCCGCGCTGCATGCCCTTCGCATAGCCCTGCCGGTGGCCGAGGGCGACCGCCTTCCTTCCCAGGTTCGATTCAGGCATCGGTAGCCTCCCAACGGTTGACTGAGCGGATCATCGACGGATGCGGCTGCGCCCGGTCGTCCGCCGGGCGACGGTCTCAGGACGGCGCCTTCACGAGCAGGACGTCGCAGGGCGTCTCCGCCGCCACGTGCTCGCTCACGCTGCCGAGGAGTCCCGCCTCGAGCCGCGACTTGCCCTGCGCCCCGAGCACGATGGCGTCCACGTCGAGCTCGGCGGCCCGCTCCTTGATCCGCGCCGGCGGATAGCCGTGCCGCACCCGCAGCGAGCTCCCGCCTTCCTCGAACCCCGCCTCGCGCACGAAGCGCTCCAGCGCCCGCAGGGCCTCGTTCGCCACGCTTTGCCGCCGGTCCGCGATCGTCGTCTGGCTCGCCCCGGCCAGCGCGAGCGCACCCTCGAACTGCGGCTCGCAGACGTGCAGGAAGTGGAACGTCGCGCCGGCGAAGAGGGTTCGCGCGGCACGCGCGGCCGCCAGGGACGCGGCCGAAAAGTCGGTCGCGATCAAGAGCTGCTCGTAGCGATAGATCGGCGCCTGCCGCACGATCAGCACCGGCACGGGCACGGCGCGCAGCACGCGCTGCGCGGTGGTGCCGACGAACACGTCGAGCACCCAGTGCTCGCCGTGCGCGCCGACCACCACGAGGTCTGCGCCGGTCGCGGTCGCCCGGCTCGCAATCGCCACGTGCGCCCTGCCCTGCGCGAGGTGGAGCTCCGGCGGCGCGGCGAGATCGGCACCGATGCGACCGGCGGCGCGCTGCAGCCGGCCCATGGCGTCCGCGCGCACGCGC
>JAGVSZ010000490.1 GCA_019137045.1 Betaproteobacteria bacterium | reverse complement strand
AGCGCGGCGCCCGCACCGGCGGGCGCCTGGGCAGCGGGTGCGTGCGCGGCAGGCGCCTGGGCACCGTCGCCGGACAGCGTGCGGTTGAGGTCGTCGGCCGTGGTGTGGAGCTCGCGCCCGACCTCGCTCACCGACTGCTCGACCGAGCGCGCGGCCTCCTCGAACTGCGAGCGCAGCTTCTTCAGCTCGTCGAGCTCGATCTCGCGCTGGATGTCCGCCTTCACGTCGTTCACGTAGCGCTGCAGGCGGCCGAAGAGATGTCCGGCGGTGCGCGCCACCTTCGGCAGCCGCTCCGGCCCGATGACGATCAGCGCGACGACCGCGATGACCAGCAGCTCGGAGAATCCGATGTCGAACATGGCGGCTTCACGCAAGACCCGGGCGCACGGCGGCGCGGGCGGCGGCGGGCCAAAAAAAGACGCCGGGTCGCCCCGGCATCCTTCGAGCTGCCGCGCGGCCCGCGCGCGGTCAGGCCTTCGTGCTCGACTCCTTCTTGACCTCGCCCTCGATCGTGCGGCCGGTCACCTGCTGCGTAGACTGGGCGCCCGGCTCCGAGCTCTCGCCGGCGCCCTTCACGCCCTCCTTGAAACCCTTCACCGCGCCGCCGAGGTCGGCGCCGATGTTGCGCAGCTTCTTCGTCCCGAACACGAGGACGATGATCAGGAGAACGATCAACCAGTGCCAGATGCTGAAGGAACCCATGTGTTGCCTCGCTAGGTCCGCGCGATCATCGGCCCGGTGTCGCGACCGCCGATCACGTGCATGTGGAGATGATACACCTCCTGCCGGCCGTCCCGACCGGTGTTGACGATGGTCCGGAAGCCGCCGGTGGCGCCGAGCTCGCGCGCGAGGCGCGGGGCGAGCCCCAGCATGCGGCCGAGCATCGCGTCGTGCCCGGCGCCGCAGTCGGCGAGCGAAGCCACGTGCGCCTTGGGGATGATCAGGACGTGCACCGGGGCGGCCGGCCGGATGTCGTGGAATGCGAGCACCAGCTCGTCCTCGTAGGCGCGCCGCGCGGGAATCTCTCCCCGGACGATCCGGCAGAAGACGCAGTCCGCGGCGCCCGCCTCCCCGCTCGTCACTTGCGCGTCTCCGCCTCGATCCGGATGCCGTCCTGGCGCGCGGCTTTCTCGTCGATGCCGGAGATGCCCTCGCGCCGGCGCAGCTCCATCAGCACGTCGCTCGGCCGCAGCCCGTAGTGCGCGAGCGCGATCAGGCAGTGGAACCAGAGGTCCGCGGTCTCCTCGACGATGCGCAGCCGCGTCCCGTCCTTGCCGGCCATCACCAGCTCGGTCGCCTCCTCCCCGACCTTCTTGAGGATCGCGTCCTCGCCGCGCGCGAGCAGGCGCCCCACGTAGGAGGCGTCCGGGTCGGCGCCCTTGCGGCGCTCGATCACGTCGGCGAGCCGCTCCAGCACTTCGGCCACGGCCTTCTCGGTTCCCATCGGCTCACCCCTTGCGTCCGTAGATTTCCTCCGCCGGCCGCACGACCGCCTCGACCGTCTCCCAGCGCCCGTCCACGAGCTTCCGGAAGAAGCAGGCGGGCCGGCCGGTGTGGCACGCGATCCCCCCCGCCTGCTCCACCTTGAGCAGCACGACGTCGTTGTCGCAGTCGGTGCGGATCTCGCGCACGCGCTGCACGTGTCCGGACTCCTCGCCCTTGCGCCACAGCCGCGCGCGCGAGCGCGAGTAGTAGACCGCCTCGCCGGTCTGCGCGGTGGCCGCGAGCGCGGCGCGGTCCATCCAGGCGAGCATCAGCACCCGTCCGGACTGCGCGTCCTGCGCGATGGCGGGCACCAGCCCGTGCTCGTCCCACCTGATCTCGTCGAGCCAGTCGGCGGGGCGCACCGGGTCGCTCACAGCCGCACCTCGATGCCGCGCGCCGCCATCAGCGCCTTCGCCTCGCGCACGGTGTGCTCGCCGTAATGGAAGATGCTCGCCGCGAGCACCGCCTCCGCCCCGCCCTCGAGCACCCCGGCCACCAGGTGCTCGAGCGTCCCGACCCCGCCGCTCGCGATCACCGGGACGCCGACCGCGTCGCAGACTGCGCGCGTGAGCGGAAGGTCGAAGCCGGCGCGCGTGCCGTCGCGGTCCATGCTCGTGAGCAGCAACTCGCCGGCGCCGGCGGCTTCCATCCGGCGCGCCCAGTCGACCGCGTCGAGTCCGGTCGGCCGGCGCCCGCCGTGCGTGAACACCTCCCAGCGCTCGCCGGCGCGCTTCGCGTCGATCGCGACGACGATGCACTGCGCGCCGAAGTGCTCCGCCGCCTCCGCGACGAGCGCCGGGCGCTGCACGGCGGCGGTGTTGATCGACACCTTGTCGGCGCCGGCGTTGAGCAGCCGGCGCACGTCCGCGACGCTGCGCACGCCTCCGCCGACGGTGAGCGGTATGAACACCTGCGCCGCCACGGCCTCGACCACGTGGATGATGGTGTCGCGCCCGTCGGCGCTCGCGGTGATGTCCAGGAAACAGAGCTCGTCGGCGCCCTGCTCGTCGTAGCGGCGCGCGACCTCCACCGGGTCGCCGGCGTCGCGCAGGTCGACGAAGTTCACGCCCTTCACGACCCGCCCGGCGTTCACGTCCAGGCACGGGATGATGCGCTTCGCGAGTGCCATGGCGGCGGGGCGCGCCGGCGGAGCCTAGGCTTCCGGCTTGCCCTTCCCTGCGGCGCCCAGGGCGTCCGCCCTCGCCTGCGCCTGCTTGAAGTCCACCGTGCCCTGGTACAGGGCGCGGCCGGTGATCACGCCCATGATGCCCTCGGATTCGATGGCGCACAGCTGCTCGACGTCGTCGAGGCCGGTCAGGCCGCCGCTGGCGATCACCGGCACGCGCAGCTCGCGCGCGAGCTTCACGGTCGCCGCGACGTTGACCCCGGTGAGCATCCCGTCGCGGCCGATGTCGGTGTAGAGGACCGCCTCGACGCCGTACTCCTCGAACTTGCGCGCGAGATCGACGACGTCGTGCCCGGTGAGCTTCGACCACCCCTCCACCGCCACCTTGCCGTCCTTCGCGTCGAGCGCGACGATGATGTGCCCGCCGAACGCGGTGCACGCGTCGTGCAGGAAACCCGGGTTCTTCACCGCCGCCGTCCCGATCACGATGAAGCTCACGCCGTCGTCCAGGTACTTCTCGATCGTGTCGAGGTCGCGGATCCCGCCGCCGAGCTGCACCGGGATCGAGCCGCCCACCGCCTTCACGATGTTGCGGATCACCCCCTCGTTCTTCGGCCGCCCGGCCGCGGCGCCGTTCAGGTCGACCACGTGCAGGCGGCGCGCGCCCTGCGCGAGCCAGTGCCGCGCGGTGGCGACCGGGTCGTCGGAGTACACGGTGGCGCGCGCCATGTTGCCCTGCTCGAGCCGCACGCAGCGGCCGTCCTTCACGTCGATTGCCGGAATGATGACCATCGCTGGACGCGGGCGGTGGGTCGGTACAGGCTCAGGCGGCGCGCGCCGCCGTCACGGATCCGTGGCTAGGGGTTCCAGGAGACGAAGTTCGCGAGAAGCTGTAACCCTGCTGAGTGGCTCTTCTCGGGGTGGAACTGTACCGCGAAAATGTTATCGCGCGCCGCGGCGCAGGTAAAGGGCAGCCCGTGCTCGCTCTCGCCGCAGCCGAGGCCGGGCTCCTCCGGCGCGAAGAAGTAGCTGTGGCAGAAATAGAAGCGCTCCCCGTCGTCGATCCCCCGCCACAGCGGGTGCGCGGCGGTCTGCCGCACCCGGTTCCACCCCATGTGCGGCACCTTCAGGGCGCCGCCCGGCGCCGCGCGCAGGCGGTCCGGGGGAAAGCGCACCACCTTGCCGCGGAAGATGCCGAGACCGGCGGTGTCCCCCTCCGCGCTCCAGTCGAACAGCATCTGCGCGCCGATGCAGATCCCGAGCAGCGGCTTCGCGCGCGCCGCGGCGAGCACGGCCGCGCGCAGGTCGGCGCGCTCCAGCTCGCGCGCGCAGTCCGGCATCGCGCCCTGCCCGGGAAACACGACGCGCTCGGCGCGTTCCACCGTCGCGCGATCCGAGGTCACGACCACCCGCGCGGCGGGGGCGACGTGCTCGATCGCCTTGGACACCGAGCGCAGGTTGCCCATCCCGTAGTCGACGACCGCGATCGTGGTCATGGCCGGCGGCGGCGCGCGCCGGGCGCGGTCAGAGCGTGCCCTTGGTCGACGGCACCGTCCCGGCCGCGCGCGGGTCCGGCTCGATCGCCATGCGCAGCGCGCGGCCGAACGCCTTGAACACGGTCTCGGCCTGGTGATGCGCGTTCGCCCCGCGCAGGTTGTCCACGTGCAGGGTGACCTGGGCGTGGTTGACGAACCCCTGGAAAAACTCGTGCACGAGGTCGACGTCGAACTCGCCGATCAGCCCGCGCGCGAACGGCAGGTGGAATTCGAGCCCCGGGCGCCCGGAGAAGTCCACCACCACCCGCGACAGCGCCTCGTCGAGCGGGACGTACGCGTGGCCGAAGCGGCGGATGCCCTTCCTGTCGCCGACCGCCTTTGCGACCGCCTGCCCGAGCGTGATTCCGGTGTCTTCGACCGTGTGGTGGGCGTCGATGTGCAGGTCGCCCTTCGCCGCGACCTCCAGGTCGACCATGCCGTGGCGCGCCACCTGGTCGAGCATGTGGTCGAGGAACGGGACGCCGGTGGCGAGCTTCGCCTTGCCGGACCCGTCGAGGTTGAGCGTGACCGCCACCTCGGTCTCGGCGGTCTTGCGGGTCACCTTCGCAGTTCTCATCGTCTACAGGCTCGCGGTCAGGGCGTCTAGGAGCAGTTCGTTCTCGCCCGGCGTGCCGACGGTGAGCCGCAGGCAGTTGGCGAGCAGCGGATGGCTGCCGTGGAAGTTGCGCACGAGGATCCTGCGCGCGAGCAGCCGCGCGTTCAGCGCCTCGGCGTCGGGCACGCGCACCAGCACGAAGTTCGCCGCGCTCGGGAACGCCTCGACGCCGCGCAGCTCGCGCAAGCGCTCGAACAGCGCGTCGCGCTCGGCGCGGATGCGCTCGGCCTGGCTCTCGAGCACCCCGACGTGCGCGAGCACGCGCTCGGCGACGAACTGGGCGAGCACGCTGACGTTGTAGGGCGGCCGCACCTTGTCGAGCTCGCGGATCCACTCCGGCGCGGCCGCGGCATAGCCGAGCCGCACGCCCGCGAGGCCGAGCTTGGACACGGTGCGCATCACCATCAGGTTCGGGAACTCGGCGAGGCGCGGCAGGAAGCTCTTGCGGGCGAAGACGTGGTAGGCCTCGTCGATCACCACCAGGCCGGGCGCGGCCTCGACGATGCGCGCGACCACGTCCTCCGGGAAGAGGTTGCCGGTCGGGTTGTTGGGGTAGGCGATGAAGGTCAGCGCCGGCCGGTGGGTCGCGACCGCGTCGAGAAAGCGGTCCGGGTCGAGGCCGAAGTCGCGCTCGAGCGGCACGCCCACGAAGTTCATGCGCGCGAAGAGCGCGTTCATCCGGTACATGGCAAAGGAGGGCTCGGGCGCGAGCATCACCGCGCCGGGGCGCGCCAGCGTCTGCGCGAGGATCGCGATGATCTCGTCCGACCCGTTGCCGATCAGGAGCCCGGCCTCGGCCGGCACCGAAAACACCTGGCGCAGCCGCGCCTTCAACTCGGGCGCCTGCGGGTCCGGGTAGCGATTGATCGCCAGCGCGGCGACCGTGTGCCCGACCTCCTCCCGCAGCGCCTCGGGCAGCCGGAAGGGGTTTTCCATGGCGTCGAGCTTGAGCATGCCGCCGGCGCTCGCCACGTGGTAGGCCGCGAGCGCGAGGATCTCCTCGCGCACGAGGTCGGCCGGGCCCTTCGCCGCGCCCCGGCCGCTCATGCGTCGGCCCCGATGCGGCACGCCGCCGCGCGCGCGTGCGCCGGCAGCCCCTCGCCCTCGGCGAGACGCGCGGCGATGCGCCCGAGCGTGCGTGCGCCTTCGCGCGACACGCTGATGATGCTGGTGCGCTTCTGGAAGTCGTAGACGCCGAGCGGCGAGGAGAAGCGCGCGGTGCGCGCGGTCGGCAGCACGTGGTTCGGCCCGGCGCAGTAGTCGCCGAGCGCCTCCGAGCTGTACGGCCCGACGAAGATCGCGCCGGCGTGACGGATGCGGTCGAGCCACTCCTCCGGCGCGCGCAGCGACAGCTCGAGGTGCTCGGGCGCGATCCGGTTCGCGAGCTCGCACGCCTCCGCGAGGTCGCGCACGTGGATCAGCGCCCCGCGCGCGGCGAGCGCGGCGCGGATCACGTCGCGGCGCGGCATCTGCGCGAGCTGCCGGTCGATGCTGGCGGCGACGCGGTCGAGGAACGCCGCGTCGGGCGACACGAGGATCGCCTGCGCGAGCTCGTCGTGCTCGGCCTGCGCGAAGAGGTCGAGCGCGATCCAGTCCGGATCGGTCGCGCCGTCGCAGATCACCAGGATCTCGGAGGGTCCGGCGATCATGTCGATGCCCACGACGCCGAACACGCGCCGCTTCGCCGCCGCCACGTACGCGTTGCCGGGACCGACGATCTTGTCGACCGCCGGGACCGTCTCGGTGCCGTAGGCGAGCGCCGCGATCGCGTGCGCGCCGCCGAGCGCGAACACGCGATCGACCCCCGCGAGCGCGGCGGCCGCCAGGACGAGCGGGCTGCGCACCTCATCGGGCGTCGGCACCGCCATGACGAGCTCCCCGACCCCCGCGACGCGCGCGGGGAGCGCGTTCATGAGCACCGAGGAGGGATACGCGGCCTTCCCGCCGGGCACGTAGAGGCCGACGCGGTCGAGCGGCGTCACGCGCTGGCCGAGCACCGTGCCGTCGGCCTCGGCATAGGACCACGACTCGGCGCGCTGGCGCTCGTGATAGCGGCGGATGCGCTCGGCGGCCGCGGCGAGCGGCGCGCGGAGGTCGGCGGGCAGGTCCGCGAGGGCCTGGTCGAGCTCGGCGCGCGGGATCTCGAGCGCGGCGACGCTGGCCGCGCGCACGCGGTCGAAGCGCCGCGCGTACTCGAGCAGCGCGGCGTCGCCGCGCGCGCGCACGTCGGCGACGATCTGCGCCACGGCGCGCTCCACGGCCTCGTCCTGCGCGGCCTCGAACGCGCCGAGCGCGTCGAGCCGCGCGGCGAAGTCCGGCTCGCGGGTGGAGAGGCGCGCGATCTCAGGCATGGGCGGCGACCGCGGCCTCGAAGCGTTCGATCAGCGGGTGCAGCGCGGCACGCTTGGTCTTGAGCGCCGCCTGGTTGACGATCAGGCGGCCCGACACCGGCATGATCTCCTCCACCACGCGCAGCCTGTTCGCGCGCAGCGTGTTGCCGGTCGAGACGAGGTCGACGATCGCGTCGGCGAGCCCGGCGAGCGGGGCGAGCTCCATCGATCCGTAGAGCTTGATCAGGTCCACGTGCACGCCCTTCGCGGCGAAGTGCTCGCGCGCGGCGCGCAGGTACTTGGTGGCCACGCGCAGACGCGCGCCCTGGTGCACGGCGTGCGCGTAGTCGAAGCCCTCCGGCGCCGCGACCATCATCCGGCAGACGGCGATGCGCAGGTCGAGCGGCTGGTACAGCCCCGCGCCGCCGTGCTCGTACAGGACGTCCTTGCCGGCGATGCCGAGGTCGGCCGCGCCGTACTGCACGTAGGTCGGGGTGTCCGACGCGCGCACGATCACCAGGCGCACGTCCGGTCGGGCCGTCGGCACGATCAGCTGGCGCGAGTCCTCGGGCGCCTCCGACGGCCCCACCCCGGCCGCGGCGAGGAGCGGCAGCGTTTCGTCCAGGATGCGACCCTTGGAGAGGGCGATGGTGATGCCGCTCACGGCGAACAGAAGCTCTCGGAAAAACAGGAGTTTACCGCAGCCGCGCGGGTGCGGGCGCGATCAGCGCACGCGCCGGATCGCCGCGCCGAGGGCGGAGAGCTTCTCTTCGATCGCCTCGTAGCCGCGGTCGAGGTGGTAGATGCGCTCGATGCAGGTCTCGCCCTGGGCGACGAGCCCCGCGATCACCAGGCTCGCCGAGGCGCGCAGGTCGGTGGCCATGACGGTGGCCCCCTGCAGACGCGGCACCCCGCGCACGATCGCGGTGTTGCCCGCGGTCTCGATGTCCGCGCCGAGCCGCGCGAGCTCGAGCGCGTGCATGAAGCGGTTCTCGAAGATCGTCTCGGTGACGGTCGCGGTGCCCTCGGCGATCGCGTCGAGCGCCATGAACTGCGCCTGCATGTCGGTCGGGAACGCGGGGAACGGCGCGGTGCGCAGGCTCACGCTGCGCGGGCGGCCGCGCATCTCCAGCCGGATCGAGCCGTTCTGCGCCTCGACCGCCGCGCCGGCCTCGCGCAGCTTGTCGATCACCGCGTCGAGCAGGCCGGCGCGCGTGCCGTGCAGCGTCACGGCCCCGCCGGTCGCGGCCGCGGCGGCGAGAAAGGTCCCGGTCTCGATGCGGTCGGGCATGATCGAGTGGCGCGCGCCGTGGAGGCGTTCGACGCCCTCCACGGTGATGACGTCCGTGCCCGCCCCGCTCACCCGCGCGCCCATGGCGTTGAGACAGTCCGCCAGGTCCACCACCTCCGGCTCGCGCGCGGCGTTCTCGAGCACGGTGACGCCGTCGGCGAGGCAGGCGGCCATCATCAGGTTCTCGGTGCCGGTGACGGTCACGAGGTCCATGACGAGCCGCGTGCCCTTCAGGCGGCCGGCGCGCGCCTCGATGTAGCCCTGCTCGACGCGGATCTCGGCCCCGAGCGCCTCGAGCCCCTTCACGTGCTGGTCGACCGGGCGCAGCCCGATCGCGCAGCCGCCGGGCAGCGACACGCGCGCGTGCCCGCACCGGGCGAGCAGCGGCCCGAGGACGAGGATGGACGCGCGCATCGTCTTGACGAGCTCGTAGGGCGCGAGCGGCCGGTCCAGGCCCCGCGCGTCCAGGTCGACCTGCGCCCCCTCCGCGGCGGCGGCGACGCCCATCTGCGCGAGCAGCCGCAGCATCGTGCGCACGTCGTGCAGGCGCGGGACGTTCGCGAGGCGCAGCGGCTCGGCGCTGAGCAGCGCCGCGCACAGGATCGGCAGCGCGGCGTTCTTTGCCCCCGACACGCGCACCGCGCCGCGCAGGGGTGCGCCGCCGGCGATGAGGAGTCTGTCCATGCGAGTGCGCGGATTCTCGCGCGCGATCCTGGCGCAAAAGTGGCGCCCGGCGGGCGCGCTAGCGGTTCGCCGCCGCCCAGTCCTCGGGCGTGAACGTCTGCATCGCCAGGGCGTGGATCTCCTCGCGCATGCGGTCGCCGAGCGCGCGGTAGACGAGCTGGTGCTGCTGCACGCGCGACTTGCCGCGGAACTCGGCGCTCACCACCACCGCCTCGAAGTGGTGGCCGTCGCCGGCGACGCGCACGTGCTCGCACGCGAGCCCCTGCTCGATGTAGCGCTGGATCTCTTCCGGATGGACCAATCGAACCTCCTGCCGCTCACTGCCGCAGCCGGTAGCCCGACTTCAGCAGGGCGAGTGTAACCGCAGACAGGAGCGCGAGGAACGCGCCCGTGACGCCGAGGCTCGCGAGCGGCGCCACGTCCGACACGCCGTGAAAACCGTAGCGAAAACCGTCGACCATGTAGAAGAAGGGGTTGAAGCGCGACACCTGCTGCCAGAAGGCGGGCAGGGAGTGGATCGAGTAGAACACCCCGGCGAGGAACGTGAACGGCACGATCACGAAGTTCTGGAAGCCGGCGAGCTGGTCGAACTTCTCCGCCCAGATGCCGGCGAGCACGCCCATCGCCCCGAGCGTGGCGGTGCCCACGAGCGCGAACAGCATCGCCCAGAGCGGATGGGCGACGCCGAGCGGGGCGAACGGCAGCGTCACCGCCAGCGCGCCGGCCCCGACCGCCAGCCCGCGCACGACCGCCGCCGCCACGTATGCGGCGAAGAACTCGACGTAGGAGAGCGGGGGCAGCAGCACGAACACGATGTTGCCGGTCACCTTCGACTGGATCAGGCTCGAGGAGCTGTTGGCGAACGCGTTCTGCAGCATCGACATCATGACCAGACCGGGAACGAGGAAGGCCGTGTAGGAGAGCCGGTCGTAGACGCGGACGTTGCCTTCGAGCACGTGGCCGAAGATGAGGAGGTAGAGGAGCGTGGTGAGGATCGGCGCGGCCACCGTCTGGAAGGCGACCTTCCAGAAGCGCAGGAGCTCCTTGTAGAGGAGCGTCGCGAGCCCGGCGAGCGCCGCCGAGCGTGCCGCGGCGGCGGGCCGCGACGATTCGCCGCCCGCGCCGCTCACCGCTCGCCCCGCATGATCTGGACGAAGACCTCCTCCAGGTCGGGCCGCGCCACCTCGACCTCGAGGGTGCGGCGCCCGGCCCGCCGGAAGGCGGCGAGCATCGGCTCGAGCCCGGCGCCGTCCTCGAGCCGGAACGTGTGCATCCCGCCCTCGGCGTCGAGCGCGCGCGCCGCGAGCTCGCCGGGCAGCGGACCGTCGAGCCGCACGCGCAGGTAGAGCGCGTGATGGCGCCGGACGAGGTTCGCGGTGGTGTCGAGCGCGACGATGCGACCGCCCTTGAGCATCGCGATCCGGTCGCAGAGCTGCTCGGCCTCGTCCAGGTAGTGGGTCGTCAGCACGATCGTGTGCCCCTCGCGGTTGAGGCGGCGCACGAACTGCCACAGCCCCTGGCGCAGCTCCACGTCGACGCCCGCGGTCGGCTCGTCGAGCACGATCACCGGCGGCCGGTGGACGAGCGCCTGCGCGACCAGGACCCGGCGCTTCATCCCGCCCGAGAGCGCGCGCATGTTCGCGTCGGCCTTGTCGGTGAGGTCGAGGTTGCGCATGACCTCTCCGATCCAGGCGCGGTTGTCGCGCAGGCCGTAGTAGCCCGACTGGAGCGCGAGCGTCTCGCGCACGGTGAAGAACGGGTCGAAGACGAGCTCCTGGGGCACCACCCCGAGCAGCCGCCGCGCGGCGCGGTAGTCGGCGACCACGTCGTGGCCGAGCACGCGCACGGCGCCGGCGTCGGCGCGCGCGAGCCCGGCGAGGATGCTGATGAGCGTGGTCTTGCCCGCGCCGTTCGGCCCGAGCAGCCCGAAGATCTCGCCGCGCCGCACCTCGAGGTCGATGCCGGCGAGCGCCTGCACCGCCCCGTAACGCTTGGCGACGCCGCGAACCTCGATGGCGGCGGTCATCGGCGCGGGCGCGTCTAGCGGCCGGCGACCGGAATGAAGTCGGCGACCGAGTAGAGCCGGGCGAGGTTCGCGAGGGACGGCGGGACGTTCGCGAACGCGATCGGTCGCCCCGCGCCGCGCGCCTCGCGCACCAGCGCGAGCGCCACCGCCACCGCGGCCGAATCCACCTCGGCTACCGCGCCGAAGTCGACCACCTCGACGCCGTCGCGCAGCGCGCGCGTGGCCTCGTCGAGGACGGCGGCCGCGGTCTGGACCGTCAGCGCGCCGTCGAGGCGCAGGTGCTTGCCGTCACGCTGGGACATGGGCGGGAATGGGCGATCGCTCGGCTGCGCGCGCGCCGCGGGCGCGCCGGTCAGCGGCTGCGCGCGTCGAGCTGGCGGTTCTTGTCGGCAAGGGTCTTGATCAGCCCGTCGATGCCGCCGGTGCGAACCTCGTTCGCGAACGTGTCGCGGTAGGTGGTGACCAGGCTCACGCCGCCGACCGCCACGTCGTAGACCTTCCAGTTCGCTGCGGTCTTCTCCATGCTGTAGTCGATGCTCACCGGCTCGGCGCCCGACTGGCGCACCTCGGAGCGGACCATGACGTCGGTGTCGGAGGGCTGGGCGCGCAGCGGCTTGAAGTCGATCGTCTGGTTGCGGTAGGCCGCGAGCGCGCTCGAATAGGTGCGCACGAGCAGCGTGCGGAACTCGTCCACCAGGCGCTGCTGCTGCTCGGGCGTCGCCTTGCGCCAGTTGATGCCCATCGCGAGCGCGGTCATGCGCGTGAAATTGAAGTGCGGCAGCACCTTCTGCTCGACCAGCGCGATCGTCTTCTTCGTGTTGCCGGACTGGATCTCCTTGTCCTGCTTCACGATGTCGATCACTTCCTGGGTGACGCTCCGCACCAGGGAATCGGGCGCCTGCTGCGCCGCCGCCGGCGCGAGCGGCGCGAGCGCGGCGGCAAAGACGAATGCGAATAGCTTTCTCATGCTCGGCCTCGAACTGGAATCAACGGGCCGCGACGACGGACGGCACGGCCGCATCGGCGGCGTGCGGCGCGCCGGCCGCGAGGACGGCGTCGTAATTGGCCGGGATGCGCGGTTCGACGATCTGCGCGGCGGGCCCGGCCGGCCCCGGGTCCTCCTCGGGCGCTGCGGAAAGCGGGGCGTCCTCGCGTGCGGCTGCAGGGGCGACCGGCGCCTGCGCGAGCGGAGGGCTGGGCTCGTCCTGCGCGGCCGGCCCCGGCTCCTCCCCGGGCGTTGCGGAAAGCGGGGCGTCCTCGCGTGCGGCTGCAGGGGCGACCGGCGCCTGCGCGAGCGGAGAGGTAGTCTCGTCCCGCTCGGCCGGCACCGCGTTCTCCCCGGGCGTTGCGGAAAGCGGGGCGTCCTCGCGTGCGGCTGCGGGCGCGACCGGCGCCTGCGCGGCCGGCGGGGAGGTCCCGGCCGGCGGTGCGAGCGAGCGCGCGCCGCCGCCCGCCGGCGGCTGCGGCGGCGGATTGCCGTCGTAAACCAGGCTGCGTCGCCGCTGGAAGAAGGCGTCGCGCACGAACGCGTACCGGTCGAGGGCGGCCTGCTCGAGGAGGTCGGTGGTGTCGAGCAGGTTGGCGCGGACGTTCACGAAATCGAGCGCGGTGAGCGAATTCTGCCACGCGACGCGGTGCGACCAGTCGGCCCATTCCGGGATCCACCACGGCAGGTAGGTGTAGGCGTCGGCGATGAGACCCACGCCGTCACGGACGTTGCTCGGCCCCCAGATCGGGATGACGAGGTAGGGGCCGGTCTCGACGCCCCAGACCGCGAGCGTCTGGCCGAAGTCCTCGTTGTGCTTGGGCAGGCGCATGTCGGTGGCGACGTCCATCAGCCCCGCCATGCCGAAGGTGCTGTTGACGATGAAGCGCCAGCCGTCGGAGAGCGCGAGCTCCACCTTGCCCTGCATGAGCTGGTTGAGCGCGATCCACGGGTCGCGCAGGTTGGAGAAGAAGTTGCGCACGCCCGTGCGCACCACGTCGGGCAGCACCGCGCGGTAGCCTTCGGCCACCGGCTTGAACACGAACTTGTCGGCGTTGTCGTTGAACTCGAACACCGCGCGGTTCACCGGCTCGAACGGGTCGAGCGGGCTCGGCGCGCGCTGCGTGGCGCAGCCCGACAGCGCCAGCGCGGCGAGCGCCGCGGCTGCGAGTCTCCTGATGACGGCCCCCATTATGGCTCCCTACTTCTTGGCTCCCTACTTCTTGTCCGCGTTGTCCGGACCTTCGGCGGCCTTACTGTACAGGAACTGGCCGATGAGATTCTCGAGGACGATCGCCGACTGCGTAAGTTTTAACGTGTCGCCGGACTTCAGGTGCGCGCTGTCGCCGCCGGCGGTGAGCCCGATGTACTGGTCGCCGAGCAGACCGGAGGTGAGGATCTTGGCGGAGGTGTCGCGCGGGAAGGGGTAGCGCGCGTCGATGCTCATCACCACTTCGGCCTCGTACACGTCGGTGAGGAAGCGGATCTCGCTGATGCGCCCGACCACGACGCCGGCGCTCTTGACCGGCGCGCGCACCTTCAGCCCGCCGATGTTGTCGAACCGCGCCTTCACCTGGTACACGTCGCTGGCGTCGAGCGAGGTCAGGTTGGCCACCTTCAGCGACAGGAACAGCAGCGCGCCGAGCCCGATCGCGACGAACACGCCCACCCAGAGGTCGATCGTCGAGCGCTTCATCATGGGTCAGATCCCCCGGAACATGAATGCTGTGAGCACGAAGTCGAGCGCGAGCACGGCGAGCGACGAGGTCACCACCGTGCGCGTGGTGGCCCCGGACACGCCCTCGGCGGTGGGCGGCGCGTCGTAGCCTTCGAACACCGCGATGCCGGTGACCGCGACGCCGAAGACGACGCTCTTGATCACGCCGTTCACGACGTCCTCGCGGAAGTCCACCGCCGCCTGCATCTGCGACCAGAACTGCCCGACGTCGACCCCGATCAGCACCACGCCGACGAGGTAGCCGCCGAAGATCCCCATGGCCGAGAACAGCGCCGCGAGCAGCGGCATCGAGAGCACCCCGCCCCAGAAGCGCGGCGCGACCACGCGCGCCACCGGGTCGACCGCCATCATCTCCATCGCGTCGAGCTGCTCGGTCGCCTTCATCAGCCCGATCTCCGCGGTGATCGCGCTCCCGGCGCGGCTCGCGAAGAGCAGCGCGGCGACCACCGGGCCGAGCTCGCGCACCAGCGACAGCGCCACCAGGACGCCGAGCGCCTCGGAGGAGCCGTAGCGCGCGAGCGTGTCGTAGCCCTGCAGGCCGAGCACCATGCCGACGAAGAGCCCGGAGACGACGATGATGATGAGCGACAGGACGCCGGCGAAGTAGAGCTCGCGCACCGTCAGGTGGAAGCGCCGGAACGCGGTGCCGCTGTGGCGCAGCGTCGCCCAGAAGAAGCGCGCGGCGTACCCGAGCCGCCAGATCAGCGACGTCACGCGCGCGCCGAGCTCGCTCACGAGGGCAAGCACGCGCGTCATCGCGGGCGCGCGTCCACGAGGGCGCCGCGGTAGTCGGCGGCCGGATAGTGGAACGGCACCGGCCCGTCGGCCTCGCCCCAGACGAACTGGTGGACGAACGGCGCCTTGGAGGCGCGCACCGCCTCCGCCGTGCCCTCGGCGATGATGCGCCCCTCCGAGACGAAGTAGATGTAGTCGACGATCTTGAGCGATTCCTGCACGTCGTGGGTCACGACGATCGAGGTCGCGCCGAGCGCGTCGTTCAGCGTGCGGATGAGCTGCCCGATCACGCCGAGGGAGATCGGGTCGAGGCCGGCGAACGGCTCGTCGTACATCATCAGCTCGGGGTCGAGCGCGATCGCGCGCGCGAGCGCGACGCGCCGCGCCATCCCGCCCGAGAGCTCGGAGGGCATCAGCCCCTCGGCGCCGCGCAGGCCCACGGCGTGCAGCTTCATCAGCACCAGGTCGCGGATCAGCGCCTCCGGCAGCCGCGTGTGCTCGCGCATCTGGAACGCGACGTTGTCGAAGGTCGACATGTCGGTGAAGAGCGCCCCGAACTGGAACAGCATGCTCATGCGCCGGCGCATGGCGAAGAGCGCGTCGGGAGCCAGCCCGGCCACGTCCTGCCCGAACACGCGCACCGAGCCTTTCGTGGCCCGCAGCGCGCCGCCGATCAGCCTGAGCAGCGTGGTCTTGCCGCAGCCGCTGCCGCCCATGATCGCCACGACCTTGCCGCGCGGGATGGCGAAGTTGATGCCCGACAGGACGTGGCGCGTCGCGTCGTAGGAAAACGACAGGTCCGCGATCTCGACGACGTTCTGGTCCGGCACGGTGGAGGGGCGGCGCGAGGCGATCGCCGCGCGGCGCGCGGCGGCGGCGCATTCTAGCCGATCGTCCGGGCACGCATCCACCCTGCCTGCGCCGGGCCGCTCCACCGGCGATGCGGCCGGGCTATATTTCGCGCCCGGATGCCGACCGAACGCGAACAGGCCCCTGCCGTGGCCGCGCCCGTGGCCCGCTTCGAGCGCGTCGCGAAGCGCTACGGCGCCGCGCCGGTGCTGCGCGCGGTCGACCTCGCGCTCGGGCGCGGCGAGTTCCTCGGGCTCGCCGGCGTGAACGGCGCCGGCAAGACCACCCTCATCAAGTGCATGCTCGACTTCTGCGCGATCGACGGCGGCCGCATCGAGCTCTTCGGGCTGCCGCACACCGCGGCGCGCGCGCGCGCGCGCGTCTCGTACCTGCCGGAGCGGTTCGTGCCGCCCTACTACCTCACCGGGCGCGACTTCCTGCGCCTCATGCTGGCGCTGCAGGAGCGGGCGTACGCGGAGACCGAGGTGCAGGCGATGCTCGCGGCGCTCGACCTCGACCCCGCGGCCCTGGCGAAGCCGGTGCGCGCGTACTCGAAGGGCATGACGCAGAAGCTCGGGTTGGCCGCGTGCTTCCTGGGCGAGCGCGAGCTCTACGTCCTCGACGAGCCGATGAGCGGGCTCGACCCGCAGGCCCGCGCGTGCGTCAAGGCGCTGCTCGCGCGGCTGAAGGCGCAGGGCGCGACGCTGTTCTTCACCTCGCACGCGCTCGCGGATGTGGAAGAGATCTGCGATCGCATGGTCGTCCTGCACCAAGGTGTGCCGTATTTCTCAGGGCCGCCCCGTGCGCTGTGCGACCATTACGGCGAAACCTCGATGGAGCGGGCGTTCCTGCGTTGCATCGCGGCGCGCTGAACGACGACCCGGGCGCCGCGCGGTGCCGCTGCCGGACCCGCGAGCGCTCGGGGTGAGGCGGGGAGCACCCTGCCCGGGATCCCGGAGGAACACTCGGACATGTCTGACCCGACGCCCAAGCCCCGGCTGCTGATCGTCGACGACGACCCGCTGATCACGGACACGCTCGCCTACGCCCTCGGCAAGGACTTCGAGGTGCTGGTGAGCGACTCGCGCAGCCACGCGGTCAGCCTGCTGCGCCAGCTCGACCAGCCGCCGCAGGTCGCGCTGGTCGACCTCGGCCTGCCCCCGGTGCCCCACCGGCCCGACGAGGGCTACGCCCTGATCGGCGACCTCCTCGCCCACTCGCCGGCGGTCAAGATCCTCGTGCTCTCGGGCCAGAACGACGCCGCGAACGCCCGCCACGCGCGCGCGCTCGGCGCCGCGGAGTTCGTGGCCAAGCCGTGCGACCCGGAGAACCTCAAGCGCATCCTGCTGCACGCGCTGCAGTTCCGCGACGCGGAGATCGCCGCCCCGCAGGCGGTCGAGGCGGGAATGCTGATCGGCCGCAGCGCGGCCATGCAGAAGCTGCGCAGCCAGATCTCGCAGTGCGCCGACTCCCCCTTCCCGGTGCTGATCGAGGGCGAGTCGGGCAGCGGCAAGGAGATGGTCGCGACCGCGCTGCACAGCCTGTCGAGCCGCAGCGACAAGCCCTCGCTCGCGCTCAACTGCGCGGCGATCGCGCCGACGCTGGTCGAGCCGACCCTGTTCGGGTACGTGAAGGGCGCCTTCACCGGCGCGGTGTCGAACAAGTCGGGGTACTTCGAGGACGCGGCCGACGGCACGCTGTTCCTGGACGAGATCGGCGAGCTGCCGCTCGAGCTGCAGGCGAAGCTGCTGCGCGTGCTCGAGAACGGCGAGTACCAGCGGGTGGGCGAGACGCAGCGCAGGTTCAGCCGCGCGCGCGTGATCGCCGCCACCAACCGCGACCTGCGCCAGGAGATCCGCAAGGGGAACTTCCGCGCCGACCTGTACCACCGCCTGAGCGTGTTCACGATCAGCGTGCCGCCGCTGCGCGACATGGACGAGGACCGGGTGCTGCTGCTCGACCACTTCGGGAAGTTCTACGCCGACCAGGCGCGGCTGCCGCCGTTCTCCCTCGAGGACTCGGCGGCGAAGCTGTGGCGCGACTACCACTTCCCGGGCAACGTGCGCGAGCTGCGCAACATCGTGATCCGCCTCACGACCAAGTACGCGGGGCAGCGGCTGTCCGACGAGGACCTCGAGCCCGAGCTGGACGTGAGCTCGGCGCCGGCGCCGGAGTTCGGCCCGCCGAGCGACCCGGACACGCTGATCGAGCAGGCCCAGGCGCACCTGCAGCGCGAGCGCAGCTTCAACCTTGATAATATGCTCAAGGCATGGGAGCAGGGCTACATCGAGGCGGCGATGAAGCTGACGCGCGGAAACGTGAGCCAGGCGGCCAAGCTGCTCGGCATCAATCGCACCACGCTCTACAGCCGGATGGAGTCGCTGCAGAAGCAGTAGGCGGGCCGCGCCGGCGGGCGGTCCCGGCCGCGCGGATTCACTCGTAGAGGGCGAGGCGATGTACCTCAGCCACTTCGGGCTCACCGAGCCCCCGTTCCGGATCACCCCCCACACCGAGTTCTTCTTCTCGGGCGCGAACCGCGGCGCGACGCTCGAGGCGCTGCTGTACGCGATCACGCACGACGAGGGGATCGTCAAGGTCACCGGCGAGGTCGGCAGCGGCAAGACGATGCTGTGCCGCGTCCTGGTCGAGCGGCTGCCCAAGCACGTCGAGACCATCTACCTCGCCAACCCGTCGCTCTCGCGCGACGAGATCCTGCACGTGATCGCGGCCGACCTCCAGGTCGAGTCGCGCGGCGAGCGCGTGACGATCCTGCTGCGCGCGCTGCAGGAGAAGCTGATCAAGCTCTACGCCGCCGGGCGGCGCGTCGTGGTGCTGATCGACGAGGCGCACGCGATGCCGCTCGAGACGCTGGAGGAGATCCGACTCCTCTCCAACCTCGAGTCGAACCGGCACAAGCTGCTGCAGATCGTGATGTTCGGGCAGCCCGAGCTCGACGAGCACCTCGCGCTGCCGAACATGCGCCAGCTCAAGGAGCGCATCACGCACAGCTTCCGGCTCGAGCCGCTGGTGCGCTCGGACATCGACAGCTACGTCGACTTCCGCATGCGCGCGGCCGGGTACCGCGGGCCGAAGCTGTTCGGGCAGCAGGCGATGAAGGTCATCGCCCGGACCTCGGAGGGGCTGACCCGGCGCATCAACATCCTGGCCGACAAGTCGCTCCTCGCCGCGTTCGCGGACGGCCAGCACGAGGTGACCGCGAAGCACGCGCGCGCCGCCGTGCGGGACTCGGAGTTCGCAACGGGCAGGCGCTTCCCGGTGAAGTGGTGGCTCCTCGGCGCGAGCGTGGCCGTGGGCGTGCTGGCCGGGGCCGGGTACCACTATTTCAACCTCAATCGGACGAGCGGCCCGGTCGCGGGACCGGCCGCCCCATCGCCCGCGGCCTCCGCCCCGCCGGTGGCGGAGCCGCCATCGCCGCCCCGCGCCGCCCGGGGGTCGGAGTCCGCCGACCTTCCGCTCCGCCCGGCAGGGCCGGGCGACGTGATGGCCACACCCACCGCAGCGTCCCCGACCGCCGCGGATCGGGTGGCCGCGGCGGCCGAGGTCCGGTCGCCCGAGCCGGCCGCGCCTCCCCCAGCGCAGAGGATGGCGCCGACGTCGACCCCCGCCGAACCCGCGAGCCCGGCGCCGACCCCCGTCGCGTCAGCGAGCCCGGCGCCGACCTCCGTAGCGTCCGCGAGCGCGGCGCCGACCCCTGCTGCGCGCGCCAGCGCCCCGACCGCGAACCCGACGGCCGCCAGCGTCGCGACTGCCAACCCGTCAAAGGCTGCGACAACCGTGGCCGCGGCGGCGTCCACGGTGAGCGACGCGCCCAAAGCACCCCCGCTTGCCCCCCCGGGGCCGACGCCGCCCGCAAGCGGAAAGCTGACCCAGGAGCGCTTTGCTGCAACGCAGCAATGGCTCCGAACCGCCCCGTCCGGATCCTTCACGATCCAGCTGCTGACGGTGAGCGCGGGGGACGTCGCGGTGATGGAGCGCTTCCTGCGCCAGGCCGGCGAGCTGGTGGACCTCGACGAGATGCGCGTCTACAGCGTCAAGCTCGGCGGTCACCAGTACTACGCCGCGACGTACGGGCTCTATCCGTCGCTCGAAGAGACGATCACGGCGATGGGCAGCCTGCCGTCGACGTTCAAGGCCCGCGGGCCCTACCACCGGAGCGTCACGTTGATGCGACGGCAAAACCAGGAATAGCGTCGCACCCCGGAGCGGCACTACGACACACGGGCAATACGCCGTCAAAACAATTTCTTAGATTGCTTTGTTATACTGTTTTTTGGGGTTTAGGGGGCAAACGAAGGCCAAGACGATGCGGGGAGGTATGCGCAACGCGTTACTCGTACTCGGTATTGGCGCTGCGCTGAGCGGCTGCATGCAGCCCATGAAGCCCACCGCGAGCGGGCATCTCGGCGAGCAACCGCCCGCTCCGGTCGGCGCCATCCCGCCCCCCGTTCAAGCGCTGCCGACGCCGCCGCGCCCGAAGCCCTCGGTCAAGGCGGAGACCTACAGCGTCGTCGTCAACAACGTGAACGTCCGCGAGCTGCTGTTCGCGCTCGCTCGCGACGCGAAGGTCAACGTCGACATTCATCCCGGCATCACCGGCACGGTGACGCTGAACGCGATCGACCAGACGTTGCCGCAGCTGCTCAGCCGCATCTCGAAGCAGGTCGACATGCGCTACGAGCTGGACGGACCGAACCTGGCGGTCATGCCGGATTCGCCCTACCTGCGCGTCTACAAGATCGATTACGTGAACGTCGATCGGCGCACGACGGGTCAGGTCAGCGTGTCCTCCGAGATCATCGGGCAGCAGCCCGGAGGAGGCGCCGCGGGCGGGTCAGGCTCCGCGAGTGGCGGGAGCGGCTCGGCCGGGGGCTCCAGCGGGGGCCAGAACACCTCGCGCGTCTCGGTGAACAACTCTTCGCAGAACCAGTTCTGGACGACTCTCGTCGACAACATCAAGGACATCCTGCGGGAGACCGACAAAGTGTTGCCGACGGGCGCCACGGGGAGCGCACCCGGGCAGACGGGTACCGCACCCGCGCCGCAGGTCGGCGCCGCGCCGGGAACCGCGACCGCACCGATTGCGGGAACCAACGTGACGTTTCGCGAGGCCGCCGCCGTCATCCCCAATCCCGAAGCGAGCGTGCTCACGATCCGGGCCACCTCCCGCCAGCACGAGAAGATCCAGGAGTTCCTCGACCAGGTGCTGGTGAACGCCAAGCGGCAGGTCCTGATCGAGGCGACGATCGTCGAGGTCAACCTGAACAACACCTACCAGCAGGGCATCGACTGGGCGATCTTCACCGGCGGCTGGCAGCTCTTCGGCGGGGGGCTCTTCCGCGGCGTCGCACAGGCCATCGCGCCCGTTCCCGCGGCGGGGGTCCTGAGCGCCCTGCCGACCGGCAACGCCTTCGTCGGCCAGTACAACTCGAACACGCTGAAGTTCTCGCTCCAGCTCCTGCAGACGTTCGGCAACGTGCGCGTGCTGTCGAGCCCCCGGATCAGCGCCGTCAGCAACCAGACTGCGGTCCTGAAGGTGGTCGAGAACATCGTCTACTTCACCATCCAGGCGCAGACCACGCAGGCGCAGACCACCGCCCTGACGACCTTCACCACCACGCCGAACGTCGCGCCCGTCGGGATCATCCTGAGCATCACGCCGCAGGTGAGCGAGACCGATACGGTCATTCTCAGCGTGAAGCCCACGATCTCGCGCGTCGTCAGTTACGTGAACGACCCGAACCCCGCGCTCGCCACCGCCAACCCGCCGATCGTGAGCCGCATTCCGCAGATCCTGACGCGGGAGATGGAATCGGTGATCAAGCTCTCGAGCGGGCAGATCGCGGTGATGGGGGGACTGATCCAGGACTCGCTGCAGGACAACGCGGATACGATCCCCGGTGTCAACCGGGTGCCTTTCTTCGGCGATTTCTTCTCGAACAAGAACATCCAGAACAGCAAGACGGAGCTCGTGATCTTCATGCGGCCGCTGGTGATCCGCGACCCGAGCGTCGAAGGCGACTACCGCGGCTATCGCGTCTTCCTGCCCGGCGAGGACTTCATGAGCCAGCCCAACCCCGGCAAGCCGAAGCTCTGCGACCCGCCGAACATCGAGGGCTGCCCGCAGTGAGTCTCCTGCTCGAGGCGCTCAAGAAAGCCGAGCTCGCCAAGCAGCAGAGCGCGGGCGGCCAGCCGCAGCCGGGCGAGACCGCGTCGGCAGCGAGCGAGTCCGGCGCCGGCCTCACGCTCGAGCCGAAGGCCGACGCGAGCCCCGGGCAACCGCTCATGACGCGGGACCGGCTCCCGGACATCACGCAGCCGCTCGAGATCTTCACCGAGGACCTGGCCACCCCCGGAGGCCCGAAAGACGCCGAGCCGGCGCCCGCCCCGGCGGCCCCCGCCCGCCCGGCCGCCGGACGTCCCGCGCCCGTCTCCGAGCCGCCGCCGCCGAGCGCGAGCGAGGACGCCGAGCGCGCCTCCGCGCGCCAGCTCTTCGAAGCGAAGGCGGGCGAGTACACGCCGCGGCGCGTCTTTCCGCTCGTGGTCGGCGCGCTCGGCGTCGTGGTGCTGGGCGTGGTCGGTTACTTCGCCTACCAGATCATCGCGCCGCGCCCGTCCTTCTACACCGGCCCTCCGGGCGGCAAGGCCCCGCCGCCCGCCGCAGTCGCGGCCGCGCCATCGCAGCCTGCGCCCTCGCAGCCGCCCTCTTCGGTCTCGCCCGTACCGGGCCCCGCGACGTATCCCGCGCCGGCGGTCGCCGCCGCGCCGGCCGCGACCGTCGCCCAGGCCGCGACGCCGCCGGCCCCGCCGCACACGGCCACGCGACCCATCGCGACCCCGCCGCAGCCGACGCCGTCCGCCGGATCCGTGCCGCGCCCCACGACCACCGCGCAG
>JAGVSZ010000386.1 GCA_019137045.1 Betaproteobacteria bacterium | reverse complement strand
CCATGTCCGTCTCCCTCGATCCCATTCGCGCGCTGGTCGCCGGCGACATGGAGAAAGTCGACGAGGTGATCCGACGCCGGCTCGATTCCGACGTGGTCCTCGTGCGGCAGGTCGCCGAGTACATCGTCGCCGGCGGCGGCAAGCGCCTGCGCCCGGTGCTCCTCGTCCTGGCGGCGGGCGCGTGCGGCTACCGGGGCGAGGACCATCGCGAGCTCGCGGCGGTCGTCGAGTTCATCCACACGGCAACGCTGCTGCACGACGACGTCGTCGACGAGTCGGAGCTGCGCCGCGGCCGGCGCACCGCGAACGCGGTCTTCGGCAATGCGGCGAGCGTGCTGGTGGGCGATTTCCTCTATTCGCGCGCCTTCCAGATGATGGTCGGGGTGCGCAGCATGCGGGTGATGGAGGTGCTCGCCGAGGCCACGAACACGATCGCCGCGGGCGAGGTGCTCCAGCTCTTGAACGTGCGCAACGTGGAGCTCGGCGAAGCGGGCTACCTGGACGTCATCCGGCGCAAGACGGCCAAGCTCTTCGAGGCGGCGGCGCGGCTCGGAGCGATTCTCGCAGCGGCGCCCGCGCCTCTGGAGGAAGGGCTGGCCGCCTACGGGGCGCACCTCGGAACGGCGTTTCAGCTCGTGGACGACGTGCTCGACTACTCGGGGGAGGTCGGTGAGACGGGCAAGAACCTCGGTGACGATCTGAACGAGGGCAAGCTGACCCTGCCGCTGCTCCACGTGCTCCACCGCGGCTCCCCGGCCCAGGCCGAAGTGGTCCGCCGCGCAATCGCGGACCGCGGCCGGGACGACTTCGCCGCGGTGCTGGACGCGATCCGCACCACCGGGGCGCTCGAGCGCACGCGAGCGGCCGCGCGCGCGGAATCGCTGGCGGCGTGCGCGGCGATCGCCGGGCTGCGCGATTCAAACTACCGGCGATCTTTGCTAGACTTGGCGACTTTCGCGGTCGAACGTACGTACTGAGTGCCGGCCGCGGACTTCCCGCGTTCGGGGTGTAGCTCAGCCTGGTAGAGTACTGCGTTCGGGACGCAGGTGTCGGAGGTTCAAATCCTCTCACCCCGACCAATTCCCTCCGCGCCGATCTGACGTGCGTCACGGCAGACCGCACGCGGCATCGGGGCGTACCGCCCGCAGCCCCTAGAATCACGCGATGGCGCCGCCCGTAAGGTGGCGGGACAGCGCGCAATGGGCAAGATCCTCTTCCTCCTCATCGTCGGCCTGGTGTTCTACGTCGGATGGAAGCTAGCCGCCCGCGCAGCGGGCGCGCGACGCAATCCCGCCGCACCGCGCGAGGCCGAGCGCATGGTCGCATGCCGGCAGTGCGGCGTTCACCTCCCCATCTCGGAGTCGGTCGAGGCCGGCGGCGATCGCTTCTGTTCGGACGAGCACAAGCGGATGTTCGTCCGGTGACGAGCGCCTCGGCCGGCCGGCTCGACCCCGCGCGCCGCGTCGCGCCCGGCGCGGCGCAGCCGCACGACGTGGCCGACTCGTTCTGGGTCTCGCTGCGCTACTTCAACGCCTACCGTGCCGCCGTCGCGGCGCTGTTCCTGATCCTGGTGGTTGCGTACGGCGACGCGCTCGCCCTGGGGCAGAAGAATCTGCGGCTGTTCGGGCTGGTGAGCGCGCTCTACCTCGCCGCCGCGGCCGCGTTCCACGTCGCGATCAAGCGGGTTCCGCGTCACTTCGAGACCCAGCTCACCGTCCAGGTCTGCACCGACATCGTGGCGATCGTGCTGCTGATGTACGCGAGCGGAGGGTTCCGCACCGGCCTCGCGGTCATGCTCCTCATCTCGGTCGCGGGCGCGTCGCTGGTGAGTCGCGGTCGGCTGCTGCTCTTTTACGCCGCGCTCGCCTCGATCGGCGTTCTGCTCGAGCAGGCGGCGTCGATCATTCGCGGCGACCAGGGGGTGGCGGAGTTCCTGCCGGCGGGGCTGCTCTGCCTCGGGTACTTCGCCACCGCGCTGATCACCAACCGCCTGGCCGAGCGGGTCATCACGAACGAGCGCGTCGCGCGCCAGCGCGGTGTCGATCTCGCCAATCAGCTGCGCGTGAACCAGCTGGTGATCCAGGACGTGCAGGACGGAGTCCTGGTCGTGGACTCGAACGGCCTGGTGCGCCAGCACAATCCGGTCGTGGACCGGCTGCTCGGCCGCCCGGCGCCGGAGCTCGATCAGATCGGGGCGTACTCCGAGCAGCTCGCGCGCGCGCTCGGCGAGTGGCGCGGGGCGCGCGCGCGCGCCAGCACGACGTTCCGCTTCCCCGATTCCGGGATTCTCGTGCGCGCCCGCTTCGTCGACGCGGGCGTTGCGGGTGACAGCTTTGCGGTCATCTATCTCGAGGACATCTCCAAGCTCGAGGACCAGGCGCGGCAGATGAAGCTCGCGGCGCTCGGCCGCCTCACCGCGAACATCGCCCACGAGATCCGCAATCCGCTCGCCGCGATCACGCACGCGGCCGAGCTGATGCTGGAGGAGAATCGAGCCCCCGCGCGCGAGCGCCTGACCCGCATCATTCGCGACAACGCGCGGCGCCTGGACCGCATGGTCAAGGACGTGCTCGAGCTCAGCCGGCGCGACCGGGTGCAGCCCGAGTCGGTGCGGCTGGGGCCGTTCGTGGAGACGTTTCTCGACGAGTTCGCCCAGAACGAGCAGGTCGACCGATCGGTGTTCGCGCTCGTGGCGGGGGACGACGACGCGGTGGAAGTCGACCGCGTGCACTTGAACCAGATCCTGTGGAACCTGGCGCGCAATGCCTGGCGACACTGCCGCAAGCTTCCCGCGAGCGTCCGGCTGCAGGTCGAGCGGCAGGGCAATCGACTAGAATTGCGCGTCGTCGACGACGGCCCGGGAGTGCCGCGGGACCTGCAGAGCCAGCTGTTCGAGCCGTTCTTCACGACCTACAGCGCGGGAACCGGGCTCGGCATCTACATCGCGCGCGAGCTTTGCGCCGCGAACGGGGCGGCGCTCGACTACGTCGATCGGCCGGCCGGCGCCGAGTTCCGCATCACCTGGCTGGGGAGGCGACAATGAACCGTCCGGAGCGTCGCGGCGCTGCGAGGACCACCGTCCTGGTGGTGGACGACGAGGCCGACATCCGCGAGCTGCTCGAGCTCACGCTGCTGCGCATGGGGCTGTCGGTCGAGTGTGCCGGCAGCGTCGCCGAGGCGCTGGAGCAGCTGAAGCGCCACTCGTTCGACCTGTGCCTCACCGACATGCGGCTGCCGGACGGCGACGGGCTCGACCTGGTGCGGCACATCGGGACGAACTGCTCCGACCTCCCGGTGGCGGTGATCACGGCGCACGGCAGCACCGAGAACGCGGTTGCGGCGCTCAAGGCCGGCGCGTTCGACTACGTCTCGAAGCCGCTCTCCCTCGAGCAGCTGCGCACGCTCGTCAAGTCGGCGCTCGACCTGCCGCAGAAGGTCGCGCCCAGGACCGCGTCCGAGCACCGACTGCTCGGCGAGACGCCGCCGATCCAGCAGGTGCGCGCGACGATCGACAAGCTCGCGCGCAGCCAGGCACCGATCTACATCACCGGCGAGTCGGGCAGCGGCAAGGAGCTGGCGGCGCGGCTGATCCACGAGAACGGGGCGCGGCGGGACCGGGCGTTCGTTGCGGTCAACTGCGGGGCGATTCCGGAGAACCTCGTCGAGAGCGAGTTCTTCGGGTATCGAAAGGGCGCGTTCACCGGTGCGGACGCCGACCGGGAGGGGTTCTTTCACGCGGCAAACTCGGGCACGCTCTTCCTGGACGAGGTCGCCGATCTCCCGCTCGCGATGCAGGTGAAGCTGCTGCGGGCGATCCAGGAGAAGCGGGTGCGCAAGGTCGGGGCGACGTCCGAGGATCCGGTCGACGTGCGCATCATCTGCGCGACTCACCAGGATCTCGCCCGGCTGGTGGAGGCCGGGAAGTTCCGCCAGGACCTCTACTACCGGCTGGCGGTGATCGAGTTGCGCATGCCCTCGCTCAGGGAATGCCGCGAGGACATCCCGCTCCTCGCCGAGGCGATCCTCGCGCGCTTCGACGGCGAGAGCGGCCAGGCGCGGCCGCGCCTCTCGAAGGCCGCGGTCGCCGCCCTGGTCGCCTACGACTTCCCCGGCAACGCGCGCGAGCTAGAGAACATCCTCGAGCGGGCGGTGGCGCTCTGCGCCCGTGAGGAGATCGATCCCGAGGACCTCCAGCTCGCCCCGCCGAAGATCGCGGCGGAGGAGGGAGCGAGTCCGAATGCGAAATGGCCGCTGCAGGACTATCTGGACCGGGTCGAGCGCGAGGCGATCCTGGAGGCGCTCGACAAGACCCGGTTTAACCGGACCGCCGCCGCCAAGCTGCTCGGCATCACCTTCCGGGCGCTGCGCTACCGGATGGAGCGTCTGGGCATCCATTGACTCGCTCTGCGGGCCAGACGAGGCGCCCGCCGCGCGGCGGGCGGCGGCGGGCGCGGTTCGCGTTCGACGCCCGTGGACGCGCCGCGGGGGTCCGGTTCGTCGCCTCCCCGAACTGTGACGATCGGCCGGCGGGCGAGACGGTCCGGCTGGTCGTGATCCACGGCATCAGCCTGCCGCCCGGGGAGTTCGGGGGCGATGCCATCGAGCGGCTGTTCTGCAACCGCCTGGACTGCGACGCTCACCCCTACTTCGCGCAGTTGCGGGAGGTGCGGGTATCCGCCCACTTCCTCATTCGCCGCTCCGGCGAGCTGTTGCAGTTCGTGCCGTGCACGCGCCGCGCCTGGCACGCCGGAGCGTCGAGCTGGCGCGGGCGCGAGCGCTGCAACGATTTCTCGGTGGGGATCGAACTCGAAGGCACCGACGAGATCCCGTACTCGGATCCGCAGTACGCGGCACTGGGCGAGCTCGTCACGGCCCTCGTGCGCACCTATCCCGTCGCGGACGTGGTGGGGCACGCCGACATCGCGCCGACCCGCAAGACCGACCCCGGCCCGTCGTTCGACTGGCCGCGGTTGCGCGCGCTCATCCGCCGTAGCGACTGACCTGCGCACCCGAACGCGTGCGTGCCGCCGCGCCGCGCGGGTGCCGGCGGCGTGACGCAATTCACGTCGGCTGCGCGCGCGTCGGCCCGGACCGCTGAAAAGACAGAGAAAAATGTTGCAAGCGAAAAACTCGCGCACTAGAATTAGTGCCGGACTGGAGGGCGCACACTATATATTGTGGTCGACCCGCCAGCTCGGGCCGACCGAGCCGGACGCGGCGGGCCAGACCGAAAAGACGCGCGCAGTCGCGAGAAGAGGAGACAGCAGGATGCAGCTGGCCGGTGAGAGCGCGCAGATCCAGTCCTTCGCCGTCGCGACTTTCGCCGAAGGCGCCGCTCCGGCCCAGCCTGCCGTCCTGTCCGAGTTCAGGATCATCCGCCGGAACGGGGCGGTGGCCGGCTTCGAGCCGGCGAAGATCAGCGTGGCGTTGACGAAGGCTTTCCTGGCGGTCAACGGCGGCCAGGGCGCGGCGTCCGCGCGCATCCGCGAGCTCGTCGCGACGCTCACGCAGGCGGTCGTAGCGGCCCTGGTTCGGCGCCAACCCCTCGGCGGTACCTTTCACATCGAAGACATCCAGGACCAGGTGGAGCTCGCCCTGATGCGGTCCGGGGAGCACGACGTCGCCCGGGCCTACGTGCTCTACCGCGAGAAGCGTGCCCAGGCGCGTGCGATCGAGTCGGCCCAGCGCAGAGCGGTCGCCGCCGAGCCGGTTCTGCACGTCGTCGAGGGGGGCGAGCGCAGGCCGCTCGACACGAGCCGGCTCGCCGCCCTGATCCGGTCCGCCTGCGCGGGCCTCGGGGAGGCGGTCGAACCGCAGCTGATCCTGCGCGAGACGGTCAAGAATCTGTACGACGGCGTGCCGATGGACGAGGTGCGCAAGTCCGCCGTGCTCTCGGCCCGGGCCCTGATCGAGAAGGATCCCGGGTACTCGTTCGTCACCGCGCGCCTGCTGCTCGAAATCATCCGGCGCGAGGTGCTCGGCGAGGAGGTCGCGCAGGCCGACATGGCGACGCGCTATGCCGACTACTTTGCGCAGTTCATCAAGGACGGGATCCGGGCCGAGCTGCTCGACGAGCGGCTGGCGCGGTTCGACCTGCTCAGGCTCGGCGCGGCGCTAGATGCGTCACGCGACCTGGGGTTCGGATACCTGGGGTTGCAGACGCTCTACGACCGCTACTTCCTCCACGTGCAGGGGCGGCGCATCGAGCTGCCGCAGGCGTTCTTCATGCGCGTCGCGATGGGCCTCGCCCTGGACGAGATCAACAAGGAGGAGCGAGCGATCGAGTTCTACCGCGTGCTCTCGAGCTTCGACTTCATGAGCTCGACGCCGACCCTGTTCAATTCCGGTACGCGGCGCTCCCAGCTCTCGAGCTGCTACCTGACGACCGTGTCCGACGACCTCGACGGCATCTACGAGGCGATCAAGGAGAACGCGCTGCTCGCCAAGTATGCCGGCGGCCTCGGCAACGACTGGACGCCCGTGCGCGCGCTCGGCAGCCACATCAAGGGCACCAACGGCAAGTCGCAGGGCGTGGTGCCGTTCCTGAAAGTCGTGAACGACACCGCCGTCGCGGTCAATCAGGGCGGCAAGCGCAAGGGCGCGGTGTGCTCGTACCTCGAGACCTGGCACCTCGATGTCGAGGAGTTCCTCGAGTTGCGCAAGAACACCGGGGACGACCGGCGGCGCACGCACGACATGAACACCGCGAACTGGGTGCCGGACCTGTTCATGCGCC
>JAGVSZ010000165.1 GCA_019137045.1 Betaproteobacteria bacterium | reverse complement strand
GGCGATCGCGCGGATGATCGGCGCCTGCGCGCGGCCGCCCTGCATCTTCACGCAGTCGACCTGCCCTTCCTTCATGAAGCGCAGCGCGTTCTGCACCGCGACCGCGGGGTTGGCGTAGCTGCCGTACGGCATCGCCACGAGCGAGAACGTGTTGGGCGCGCCGCGCCGCACCGCGCGGCAGTGCTCGAGCATCAGGTCGACGGTGGCGGGCAGCGTGTTGGGGTGCCCGTAGCTCACCATCGCGAGGCTGTCGCCGATCGCGACGATGTCGAGCCCGGCGCGCTCCGCCCAGATCGCGGTCGGATAGTCGGGAATGGAAGCCATGACGAGGCGCTTCCCGCTGCGCTTCGCCTCGAGCAGGTCGGGGATGGTGAGCTTCTTGCGCTCCTCGGCCATGCGCGCTCCCCGCTCAGGCGCGGAACTGCTGGCGGTCGGTGCCCGAGTAGAGCGCCTTGACCTGCCGGCCGACGGCATCGGCGTGCGCGGCGAGCGCGGCGTCGTCCAGGTCGCGCTGCGGGCGCGGCTCGGGATCGAAGTTCCGCTCCGCGTCCACGCCGCGCACCAGCATCGCCGAGTCGCGCACCTTCGTCTGGCGCACGTAGGTCGGGATGTAGCGGATCGCGAGCCCGATGCGCCGGTCGTTCGTGCGGTTGGGGTCGGAGCCGTGCACGAGCTTGATGTGGTGCAGCGACATCTCGCCCGGCTGCAGCGCGATGCCCACCGCCTTCGACTTGTCCACCTCGACCGCGATCTCCTGTCCGCGCGAGAGCAGGTTGTCCTTGTGGAAGGTGTCGACATGCGGCAGCTGTTCCACCTTGTGGCTGCCCGGGATCACCTGCATGTAGCCGTTCGCCGGCGTCACCTCGGTGAACGCCACCCACGCGGTCACCACGTCGTCGGGATCGAGCCCCCAGTAGGTCGCGTCCTGGTGCCACGAGACGAAACCCGGATTGTTCGCCTCCTTGATGAAGAAGTTCGTCGTCCAGCACAGGACGTTCGGGCCGATCACGTCCTCGACCGCGTCGAGGATCTTCGGGTGGTGGACGAGCTCGTCGGCCCAGGTGAAGAGCAGGTGGCACTTGTGGCGCCAGTTGCCCTGCAGCGGCGCGCCGGTCTTGCGCTCGTGCTCCTCCAGCCGGCGGCGGTAGGACGCCGCCTCCGCGGTGGACAGCACGCGCACCGGAAAGTGGTAGCCCGCGCTGTGATACTTCTCAACTGCGGCGGGGGTGAGGAGCTTCGGCATGCACGCCTCCTTGAATCGCGCGCGCCGGCGCGCGGCGCTGCTGACACGGCCAATGGATATCACTAACATATCACGAGCGTGCACGTCCGCAGGGCAGGCTCGAGGCGGGGCTCGGCGGCGACAACCACAATCGACGCCCACCATCATGGTGCGGCGCGGCATCCGCCGCTAAGGAGGGGATCATGAGCAGCAACCGTCGCCGTTTCATCGCCGGTGCGGGCGCCGTCGCGGGCGCGAGCATCGCCGGCTTTCCCGCCGTCGTCACCGGGCAGCAGCCCGCGAAGTGGCGCATGCAGACGCTGTGGAGCGCGGCCGAGATCACGCACAAGGCCTTCGAGGACCTGTGCACCCGGGTCGGCAAGGCCACCAACGGGCGGCTCGAGATCCAGCCGTTCGCCGCGGGGGCGGTGGTGGGCGTGTTCGAGACCCTCGACGCGGTGCAGGCCGGCGTGCTGCAGGGGCAGGCGACCGCGCCGGTGTACTTCACCGGCAAGGACGCCGGCTTCTCGATGCTCGGCGACCTCAACTTCGGCTACCAGCACCCGTGGCAGGCGGACGCGTTCTACTACTACAAGGGCGGCCTGGACCTCCTGCGCGAGGCCTACGCGCGCTTCAACGCGCACTGCGTCGGGGTCACCTGGTGGGGGATCGAGTCGATCGTGTCGAAGCGCGCGATCCGCAACATGGCCGACTTCAAGGGGGTCAAGTTCCGCTCGCCGCAGGGCATCTCGGCCGAGATCCTGACCAAGCTCGGCGCGGCGATCGTGGTGCTGCCGGGCGGCGAGGTCTACTCGTCGCTCGACAAGGGCGTGGTGGACGCGGCCGACTGGGGAACGGTGTCGATGAACCAGCGCATGGGCTTCCACGACATCGCGAAGTACCCGACCATGTTCACCCACTCGATGCCGTGCCAGGACTTCACCGTCAACGCCGCCGCGTGGAAGGCGCTGAGCGCCGACGTGCAGCAGATCGTCTCGAGCTGCGTGCGCGAGTGGAGCATCGACCAGGTGCAGCGCGTCGCGGTGGACGACGTGCGCGTGCTCGGCGAGCTGAAGGGCAAGGGCGTCACGCTCACCACCTGGGATCCCGAGGAGCTGCGCAAGCTGCGCGCGCTCGCGCAGCAGGTGTGGGCCGACTGGGCGAAGAAGTCGCCGCTCGCCAAGCGCGCCTACGACGCGCAGACCGCCTGGCTGAGGGACCTGGGCGTGCTCGCATGAGCGGGTGCCCGGCGGCGGGAGGCGCCGGCGCGCAGGTGATCGATTGAGCCCGGCTGCCCGCCGGTCGGCGGCCGATCGCTTCTGCGACGCGGTCGACGCGCTCAACGCGCGCGTCGGCCTGGTCTGCAGCTTCGCGATCGCCGTCGTCACCGGCGTGGTCATCTGGGAGATCGTGGCGCGCGGCGCGTTCGCCCGCCCGACCGTCTGGGCGAACGAGACGACGGTCTACCTGTCGGCGATCGCCTACCTGGTGGTGGGGGGCTACGCCCTCCTGCACCGCCGCCACGTCCGCATCGACGTGCTGTACGAGCGGCTCGCGCCGCGCACGCGCGCGCGGCTCGACCTCTTCACGTTCGTCTTCTTCGTCCTCTACGCGGGCACGCTGGTGTGGATCGGCTGGGAGATGGCCTGGGCCTCGATCCAGCAGGGCGAGACCACCGGCACGCCGTGGAACCCGCCGATCTGGCCGGTCAAGCTCGCGATCCCGCTCGCGGGCCTGCTGCTGCTCCTGCAAGGCGTCGCCAACCTGCTGCGCGATCTCGGGATCGCGGCTCCGCGCGCGCCGGAATGAGCATCGAGCTCCTCAGCCTCGCGTTCGTCCTGGTCTTCGTCGCCGTCCTGCTGACGGGGCTGCCGCTCGCTTTCGCCACCGGCGCCGTCGCGGTCGTCTTCGCGCTGTTCCTGTTCGGCGTGCCCGGCCTGACGCTGATCATCAGCCGCGTGTTCACCCTGATGGGGAACTACGTGCTCGTGTCGGTGCCGCTGTTCATCTTCATGGCGTGCATCCTCGAGCGCGCAGGGGTCGCCGAGGCGATCTTCCGCACGGTGTACGTCTGGTCGGGACGGCTGCGCGGCGGGCTCGCGGTGGCGGTGATCATCTCCTGCGCGCTGATGGCCGCGATGGTGGGGGTGATCGGCGCCGAGATCGTGACCATGGGCGTGGTGGCGCTGCCGGCGATGCTCTCGCGCGGCTACCGCAAGGACCTCGCGCTCGGCTGCATCTGCGCCGGCGGCGGGCTCGCGACGCTGATTCCGCCGAGCGTCGTGCTCATCATGTGGGGGCTGACCGCCGGCGTCTCGATCGGCCAGCTCTACATGGCCGGGGTCCTCCCCGGCCTGCTGCTCGCCGGGCTGTACATCGGGTACATCGTGACCCGCTGCCGGCTGCGGCCGGACATCGCGCCGCTCGCGAGCGCGTCGGAGCGCGCGATCCCGCTCGGCGAGAAGATCGCGCTGCTGAAGGAGCTCGCGCTGCCGGCGCTGGTGGCGTTCAGCGTGCTCGGCTCGCTCTACCTCGGCTGGGCGACGCCGACCGAGGCGGCCGGCGTCGGCGTGGTCGGCGCGCTGGTGGCGGCGGCGGTGAACCGCCGGCTGACGTGGGCGAACTTCAGGATCGCGCTCGCCGACACGGCGAAGGTGAGCGCGATGCTCTACTGGCTCTTCTTCGGCTCCTCCGCGCTGATCGGCGTCTACACGCTCGCCGGCGGCACCAAGCTGATCCAGGACGCGATGACCGGCCTGCCGGTGAGCCCGATCGTGGTGATCCTCATCATGCAGGCCATCTGGATCGTCCTCGGCTGCTTCATCGACTGGATCGGCATCCTGCTCCTGACCGCGCCGATCTTCGTGCCGGTGGCGACCGCGCTCGGCTTCGACCTCGTCTGGCTCGGCGTGCTCTTCTGCATGAACATGCAGATCTCCTACATCTCGCCGCCGTTCGGGCCGGCGGCGTTCTACCTCAAGGGCGTGACGCCGAAGGACATCACCCTCACCGACATCTTCCACTCGATCTGGCCCTACCTCGGCCTGCAGCTCCTCGGGCTCGGCCTGGTGATCGCGTTCCCGCAGATCGCGCTCTGGCTGCCGGGAACGATGGCGCCCTGACAAAGCCGGCGGCGAGCCGGCCCGCGCGCGGCGGCACGTTGCGCGCGGCGCAACCGACCGGTTAATCTCCGCCGCATGCTCGCCAACTGCGTCGCATACCGGGACGGGCGCAAGCTCGCCGACATCGCGGTCGGGGAGATCGGCGCGTACCTGGCCCAGCCCGACACGCTGGTCTGGGTGGCGCTGGTCGAGCCGGGCGACGCCGAGCTCGCGCAGCTGCAGGTCGAGTTCGGCCTGCACGAGCTCGCGGTGGAGGACGCGCAGAGCGGGCACCAGCGCCCCAAGGTCGAGGAGTACGGGGACTCGCTGTTCGTCGTGCTCCACACCATCGAGATCGAGGGGCGCGAGCTGCGCGTGGGGGAGATGGACGTGTTCGCGGGGCCGAACTTCGTGCTGTCGGTCCGGACCCGCACGCGCCGCGGCTTCGCCGACGTGCGCGCCCGCTGCGAGCGCGAGCCGGAGCTCCTGAAGCAGGGGCCCGGCTTCGTGCTGTACGCGCTGATGGACTCGGTCGTGGACCGCTATTTTCCGGTGCTCGACCGGATCGAGACCGAGCTGGAGGATCTCGAGGAGCAGATGTTCGCCGGCGGGCTCGCCCGGCGCAGCCTGCAGGACCTGTACGCCCTCAAGCAGCGCCTGATGACCCTGAAGCACGCCGCCGCCCCGCTCCTGGACGCGACCAGCCGGCTCTACGGGGGGCGCGTGCCGAAGGTCTGCGCCGGCACGCAGGAGTACTTCCGCGACGTCTTCGACCATCTGCAGCGCATCAACCAGTCGATCGAGAGCGGGCGCGAGATGATCGCCACCGCGATCTCGGTCAGCCTGTCGCTCATTACGCTGCAGGAGAACGAGTTCACCAAGCGCCTCGCGGGCGTGGCCGCGCTGGTCGCGGTGCCGACCATGATCGCGGGCATCTACGGCATGAACTTCAAGCACATGCCCGAGCTCGGCTGGGTGTTCGGCTACCCGCTGGCGCTCGGGCTGATGGTCGGCATCGATGCGTACCTCTTCTACCGGCTGCGCAAGGCCGGCTGGATCTAGCCGGCCGCGCGCGCCGGCGCGGCACGGCCCCCGCCCGCCATGGACCTCCCCGCGCTCGTCGCCGCCTACGGCTACCCGGTCGTCTTCGCCGGCACCGTGCTGGAAGGCGAGACGGTCCTCGTCCTCGCCGGCGTCGCCGCGCATCTCGGCTACCTCTCGTTCGCCAAAGTGGTCGCGCTCGCCGCGCTCGGCGGCTTCCTCGGCGACCAGTTCTACTTCCACCTCGGGCGGCGCTACGGGCTCCGGGTCCTCGACCGGTTTCCGGCGGCGAAGGCGGTCGCCCCGCGCGTGGACGCGCTCGTGGTCCGGTACCGCGCGCTCGTCGTCCCGCTCCTGCGGTTCACCTACGGCGTGCGCACGGTCGGGCCGATCCTGATCGGCGCGGGCCGGATGAACGCGCTGGCGTTCGCCGCGCTGAACGCGGTCGGCGCGGCGGCGTGGGCGATCCTCGTCGCCGGCGCCGGCTACCTCTTCGGCCAGGCGGCGATCGCGCTGCTCGGGCGGGCGCGCGTGGCCGAGGAGGCGCTGTTCGCCGTCGCGGCGGTGGTAACGCTCGCCGCGCTCGTGCTCTACCGCCGCCGGCGGCGGCGCGCGGCGCAGGCGGCGGACGACGCGCGGCCGGAGGCGGACCGATGAGGCTGCTCCTGGTCGAGGACGACCCGATGATCGGCGAGGGCATCCGCGACGGGCTCGGGCAGGAGGGGTTCGCGGTCGACTGGGTGCGCGACGGCGCGGCCGCCGAGACCGCGCTCGGCGCCGAGCCGTACGCCGCCGTGCTGCTCGATCTCGGCCTGCCGCGCAAGGGCGGGCTCGAGGTCCTGCGCGCGGCGCGCGCGCAGCGCAACGACGTCCCGATCCTGGTGATCACCGCGCGCGACGCGGTCGCCGACCGCATCAGGGGGCTCGACGCGGGCGCGGACGACTACCTCGTGAAACCGTTCGACCTCGACGAGCTGGCGGCGCGCGTGCGCGCGCTCGTGCGGCGCGCGGAGGGCCGCGCGGAGCCGGTCCTGCGCCACGGGGCGATCGTGCTCAACCCCGCCACGCGCGCGGCCACCCTGGGCGGCCGGCCGGTGGCGCTGTCGGCGCGCGAGTTCGCGCTGCTGCACGCGCTCATGGCGCGGCCGGGGATGGTGCTGTCGCGCGCGCAGCTCGAGGAGCGCCTCTACGGCTGGGGCGAGGAGGTCGGCTCGAACGCGGTCGAGGTGCACATCCACAACCTGCGGCGCAAGCTCGGCGCCGGGGCGATCCGCAACGTGCGCGGCGTCGGCTACACCATCGCGGCCGAATGAGCTCGCTGCGCACCCGCCTGCTGGTTGCGCTCCTGGGCGCGGTGCTGCTCGCGGGCGTGGTCGCGAGCGCGGCGACCTACCACGGCGCGCGCGCGGAGGTCGGCGCGATGCTCGACGAGGAGATGCGGCAGGTCGCCCTGTCGCTGCGCGACCACGCAGTGCTCGACGTGAGCCGGCTCGCGCCCGGCCGGGGCGACCCGGACCAGCGCGTCGTGGTGCAGATCTGGGATCCGCGCGGCGTGACCGTGTACCTCTCGAACGCCGCGTCCCCGCTGCCGCTCAGCCGCACGCCCGGCTTCTCCGACCTCACCCACGAGGGCCGGCACTGGCGCATGTTCACCGCGCGCTCCGGGCCGCAGACGATCCAGGTGGCGCAGTCGACGTCGGTCCGCACCGAGCTCGCGGCGGCCGCGGCCCTGCGCCTGCTCGTGCCGATCCTCGCGGTGCTGCCGCTGCTCGCGGGGCTGGTGTGGCTCATCCTCGACCGCGGGCTCGCCCCGCTCGCGCGCGTCGCGCGGGCGGTCGGCACGCGCAGCCCGGCCTCGCTCGAGCCCCTGCCGGCGGACCGCCTGCCGGGCGAGGTCCGCCCGCTCGTGGACGCGCTGAACGGGCTGCTCGCGCGCCTGGGCGACGCGCTCGCGGTGCAGCGGCGCTTCGCCGCGGACGCCGCGCACGAGCTGCGCACGCCGCTCACCGCGCTCGCGCTCCAGATCCAGCTCGCCGAGCGGGCGAAGTCGGACGCGGAGCGCGCCGCGGCGCTCGCCCGGCTGAAGGAGGGCGTGAAGCGCGCGAGCCGGCTCGTCCAGCAGCTGCTCGCGCTCGCGCGCCTCGAGCCGGAGGCGGCCGAGACGCCGTTCGCGCCGGTCGCGCTCGACGCCCTCGTCCTCTCCGTGGTCGAGGATCTCGCGCCGGTGGCGGCGGCGCGGCCGGTGACGCTCGCCGCGACGCGCCTGGACCAGGTCGAAGCGCAGGGGAACGAGGACGCGCTGCGCCTGCTCCTCGCCAACCTCCTCGACAACGCGCTCCGCTACGCGCTGCCCGGCGGGCGGGTCGAGGCGCGCGCGTTCCGGCGCGGCGCCGAGGCCGTGCTCGAGGTGGCCGACGACGGCCCGGGCGTCCCCGCGGAGGAGCGCGGGCGCGTGTTCGACCGCTTCTACCGCGTGCCGGGCACCGACGCGCCGGGCAGCGGCCTCGGGCTCGCGATCGCGCGGCAGGTCGCCGACCTCCACCACGGCCGCATCGAGCTCGACGACGGCCTCGGCGGACGCGGGCTCACCGCCCGGGTCGTGCTGCCCGCCGCCCCGACCCCTTAAGTCCCGCTTAAGTTTCGCGGCCGACCATGCGTGCCGTCGCGGGACGACGTGCGCCCGCGGGAACCCATCGACGAGGAGAGAACGCCCATGCAAGTGCCCCGCTTCAAGCCTTCGATCGTCGCGCTCGCCGTCGCCGCCGCGCTCGCGGCCGGCTGCAGCGACCTCAAGATGCCCGGCGTGCAGGACGCGCACGCCGCCGCGCCGGCGACCGCGGCGGCGGCCGCGCCCGCGCGCCAGCTGCCCGACTTCAGCGCACTGGTCGACGAGCAGGGCCCGGCGGTGGTCAACATCGCCGTCAAGAAGGATCCGGCCGCCGTCGCCCTGCGCGGCAACCGCGCCCCCGGCGACGAGGAGCTGCGCGAGTTCCTGCGCCGCTTCGGCCTGCCGGCGCCCGACCGCATGCCGCAACCCGACCGCGAGGCGCCGGCGCAGGGCGTCGGCTCGGGCTTCATCATTTCCGCGGACGGCACCATCCTCACCAACGCGCACGTCGTCGACGGCGCGACCGAGGTGACGGTCCGACTCGCCGACAAGCGCGAGTTCAAGGCGAAAGTGCTCGGCGCCGACGCCAAGACCGACGTCGCCGTGATCAAGATCGACGCGACCGGGCTGCCCACGGTGAAGATCGGCGACACCAGGAAGCTGCGCGTCGGCGAGTGGGTGGCCGCGATCGGCTCGCCGTTCGGCCTCGAGCACACGGTGACCGCCGGCATCGTGTCGGCGAAGAGCCGCAACCTCCCCGACGAGCGCCTGGTGCCGTTCATCCAGACCGACGTCGCCGTGAACCCGGGCAACTCGGGCGGGCCGCTGTTCAACATGAACGGCGAGGTGGTGGGGATCAACTCGCAGATCTTCTCCACCAGCGGCGGCTACATGGGCCTCTCGTTCGCGATCCCGATCGACCTCGCGATGAAGGTGAAGGACCAGCTCGTCGCCTACGGCAAGGTGACCCGCGGCCGCATCGGCGTGGTGGTGCAGCAGGTCACCCCCGCGCTCGCCGAGTCGTTCGGCCTGGGCACACCGCGCGGCGCGCTCGTCTCGAACGTGGAGCCCAACGCGCCCGCCGCGCAGGCCGGCCTGCAGAGCGGCGACGTGATCGTGGCCTTCAACGGCAAGCCGATCGCCGAGTCGGGCGAGCTGCCGGCGATCGTCGCCGACGTCAAGCCGGGCGAGACCGCGACCGCCCGCGTGTGGCGCAACGGCGCCGAGCGCGACGTGAAGATCACGGTCGCCGAGATGCCGGCCGAGCGCGCGACGCTCGCCGCCGCGCCGGCCGCGCAGCAGGGCAAGCTCGGGGTCGCGGTGCGACCGCTCTCGGCCGACGAGGCGAAGCGGCTGCAGAGCGACGGCGGGCTGCTCGTCGAGCGCGCCGAGGGCGCCGCGGCCAAGGCCGGGATGCGCGCCGGCGACGTGATCCTCGGCGTCAACGGCAAGGCGGTGAAGTCGATCGACGAGCTGAAGAGCGCGCTCGACGCCGCCGGCAAGAGCGCCGCGGTCCTCGTGCAGCGCGGCGAGAACCGGATCTTCGTGCCGGTGCAGATCGGCTGACCGCCGCCCGGCTTCCCCCGAGGGACCTGCTTTTCGACGCCATCCGGGGTTCCTCGGCTTTTTCTCCCCTCGAGGCCCGCAACGGGTCTCCTTCACCGGCCCGCCGCGCGCGGGCCGCTTTTTTTTCCGCGCTGCGCACCGCGCTCCGGTCCGGCGCGCGCAGCGGCGCCCGGGGCTGCGGTATGCTCCGCGCCCCATGCCGGCCCGCTACCCCGAGCGCATCGTCTGCCTGACCGAGGAGACGACCGAGACGCTCTACCTCCTCGGCGAGGAGCGGCGCATCGTCGGGATCTCGGGCTACACGGTGCGCCCGCCGCGCGCACGGCGCGAGAAACCGCGCGTGTCCGCGTTCCTCTCCGCCAGGACCGACCGCATCCGCGCGCTGCGTCCCGATCTCGTCATCGGCTTCTCGGACCTGCAGGCCGACATCGCCCGCGAGCTGGCGCAGGCCGGCCTGAGCGTGCTCGTCTTCAACCAGCGCTCGGTCGACGGGATCCTCTCGATGATCCTCGCGCTCGCGTCGCTGGTCGGCGCGAGCGCCGCGGGCGAGCGCCTGGTCGCCGAGCTCGAGGCGGGGCTCGCCGGCATCCGGACCGCCGCCGCGCGCTTCGCGCGCCGCCCGCGGGTGTACTTCGAGGAGTGGGACGAGCCGCTGATCAGCGGCATCGGCTGGGTGAGCGAGCTCATCGGCGTGGCGGGGGGCGACGACGTCTTCCCCGAGCGCGCGCGCAGCGCGGGCGCCGCCGGGCGCACGGTCGCGGATGCGCAGGAAGTCGTGCGCGCGCGGCCCGACGTGATCCTGGGGTCGTGGTGCGGCAAGAAGTTCCGGCCCGAGCGCGTCGCGGCGCGGCCCGGGTGGGGGGACATCCCCGCGGTGCGCGACGGCGAGCTGCACGAGGTCAAGTCGTCCGACATCCTGCAGCCCGGGCCGGCGGCGCTCACCGACGGCGTGCGGCGCCTGCACCGGATCTTCGCCGCCTGGGACGCGCGCGGGGCGCGGTGAGCGCCCCGGCAGGCGGCCCCCGCGCCCGGCCGCAGCGCACGGTTGGCGGCGGCCCGGCCATGCGGTAGGGTGCCGCCATGGACCCGACGCATCTCCGCGACGACCAGGCCGGCTCGCTTCCCGCGCCGCCGGCGGCGGCGCGGCGCGGCTGGTTCGCGCCCGCCGAATGGTCGGGTGCGTTCGGCGACCTCGGCACGCTCGTGCCGTTCCTCCTCGCCTACGTCGCGGTGCTGAAGATCGACCCCGCGGGCATTCTGCTCACCTTCGGGATCGCGCTGATCGTGGTCGGGTGCGTCTTCCGGACCCCGTTCCCGGTGCAGCCGATGAAGGCGATCGGCTCGGTCGCGGCGACGCACACCGCGGCCGGCGTCGCGCTCACCGCCGGCACGTTCCACCTCGCCGCGCTGCTCACCGGCCTGGTGTGGCTGGCGATCGGCGCCTCGGGCTTGACGCAGCGGCTGGTGCGCCTCGTCAGTCCGGCGGTCGGCTTCGGCGTGATCCTCGGGCTCGGAATGGCGCTCATGCTCGAGGCCGTGAAGCTGATGTCGGCGAGCTGGTGGATCGCCGCGCCCGCGCTCGCCGGGACGTTCATCCTGCTCTCGCGCCGGCGCTTCCCGGTCATGCTGCTCCTGCTCGCCGTCGGCGGGTCGATCGCGCTGTGGCAGCAGCCCGGGCTCGCCGCGGCGCTCGCGGCCGCGCCGCTCGGGTTCCGTCTCCCGGCGCTCGCGCTCGGGGGTTTCGAGTGGTCGACGCTCGCCGTCGCGACGATCGTGCTGGTGCTCCCGCAGCTGCCGCTCACCTTCGGCAACGCGGTGGTCGCGATCGTGGCCGAGAACAACCGCCTCTTCCCGCAGCACCCGGTGAGCGAGCGGCGCGTGGCGGTGTCCACCGGCCTGATGAACCTCTTCGCCGGCGCGCTCGGCGGCGTGCCGATGTGCCACGGCGCCGGCGGCATGGCGGGGCACGTGCGGTTCGGCGCGCGCACCGGTGGCGCGCCAGTCATCCTCGGCGCGCTGCTCGTGGTCGCGGGGCTGTTCTGCGCGGGCGCGGTGGAGACCGGGCTCGCGCTCTTCCCCGCGCCCATCCTCGGCGTGATCCTGTTCGTCGCCGGCAGCCAGCTCGCGCTCGGCGTGTGCGACGGCTGGCAGCGGAAGGACGACCGCTTCGTCCTGGTCGCGGTCGCCGCGCTGTCGATCTGGAACGTCGGCGTCGCGTTCCTGTTCGGGCTGGCGACGCAGTGGATGCTGCGCCGGAAGCTGCTCGAGCTGTAGCGCGCCGCGCGGCCGGCCCGGCGCATGGCAGCCCCCCCGAACCCGAAGCGCGAGGTCCTGCACAGCCTGGCCCGGATCGGCGCCGCGCTGTCGAGCGCGGTCCGGCTGGAGCTCCTCGAGCTGCTCGCGCAGGGCGAGCGCAGCGTGGATCAGCTCGCCGCGCTCACCGGCGCCTCGGTAGCGAACACTTCGCAGCATCTCCAGAAGCTGAAGGCCGCCGGCCTGATCGCCGGACGGAAAGCGGGCCAGTACGTGTTCTACCGGCTGGCCGGCGACGAGGCGGTCGCGCTCCTCGGCGCGCTCGGTCGTGCGGGCGAGGTCTTCCTCGCCGAGGTCGAGCGCACCGTGCGGACCTACTACGCGGCCCGGGACGACCTGGAGCCGGTGCCTGCGCGCGAGCTGCTCGAGCGGGCGAAGAAGGGCCTGGTGACCGTGCTCGACGTGCGTCCCCCGGAGGAGTTCGCCGCGGGCCACGTGCCGGGCGCGGTCAACATCCCGGTCCACGCGCTCGAGAAGCGCCTCGCCGAGCTCCCCAAGCGCAGGGAGGTGGTCGCCTACTGCCGCGGCCCGTACTGCCTGATGTCGTACCGCGCGGTCGCCCTGCTGCGGAAGAAGGGCCTCAAGGCGCGCCGGCTCCGGGACGGACTGCCGGAGTGGCGCCTCGCCGGGCTGCCGGTCGCGCGGAAGTGACCGGGCGCGGCGTCTCCCGCGTCAGTCCACGCACTCGGCCGACTCGATCTGCACGGTCGAGTGCGCGATGCCGAAGCGCTCCTTCAGCCGCGTCTTGATGGCGGCGAGCGCGGCGGCCGGGTCGGCCGCCGGCGCGAGCCGCACGTGCAGCGTCACCATCGGCCGCTCGGTGGTGAGCATCCACGCGTGCACGTGGTGCACGTCGAGCACGCCCGGCACCGCGGCGCGCAGGTCGGCCTTGACCGCGGCGCCGTCGAAGCCCTCGGGCGCGCCTTCCATCAGCACGTGCCCCGCGCGCCGCGTCACGTCCCACGCGCCGCGCAGGATGAGGAGGCTCAGGGCTACCGACAGGATCGGGTCGATCGGCGTCCACCCGGTCGCCAGGATCACGAGCGCCGCGACGATCGCGCCGACCGATCCGAGCAGGTCGCCGAGCACGTGCAGCGCCGCGGCGCGGATGTTGAGGTTGCGCCGGTCGCCGGTGCGCAGCAGCGCGAGCGCCACCAGGTTCACGGCCAGGCCGAGCGCCGCGATGACGAGCATCGGCCCGGCGAGCACCGGCGCGGGCGCGCGCAGGCGGGCGACCGCCTCCACCACGATCCATCCCGCGATCGCGAACAGCACCAGGCCGTTCACGAACGCGGCGAGGATCTGGAAGCGGTGATAGCCGTAGCTGCGCCTGTCGTCGTGCGGCCGGCGCGCGACGCGGAACGCCGCCCACGCGAACGCGAGCGCGGCGGTGTCCGAGAGCATGTGGCCCGCGTCGGCGATGAGGGCGAGCGAGCCCGCGAGCCAGCCGCCGGCCGCCTCCACCAGCATGAAGCCGGCGGTGAGCACGAGGACCCGGAACAGGCGCCGCTCGCCGTCGCGGCCGGTCGGCGCGTCGTGCGCGTGCGCGTGGCCGTGATGGGCGTGGTCGTGCAAGCGGCGTTCCCCTACGCGCGGCAGGATGCCCCACCGCGCGGCCGGGCGCAACCGCGCGACCGTGAGCCCTTCCCGCGCGGTCGTGTCACCATCGCCCCATCATGGAGGCGCTGAACCACGTCCTGCTCGCCGGCGCGCTCACCCTGCTCTTCGCCCTGCTCCTCGGCGCCGCGTCCTCGCGCATCGGCCTGCCCTTCCTGCTCGTGTTCCTGGTCGTCGGCATGCTCGCCGGGGAGGACGGCCCGGGCGGCATCGTGTTCGACGACCACCGGCTGAGCTTCTTCGTCGGCAACCTCGCGCTCGCGGTGATCCTGCTCGACGGCGGACTGCGCACCCGCTTCGCGTCGTTTCGCGTCGGCCTGCGCCCCGCCCTGGTGCTCGCCACCGCCGGGGTCGTGCTGACCGCCGCGCTGGTCGCGGCGGGCGCGGCGTGGGCGTTCGGCCTCGACTGGCGGCGCGCGGCGCTGCTGGGCGCGATCGTCGGCTCGACCGACGCCGCCGCGGTGTTCGCGCTGCTCAAGTCCGCGGGCGTGCGCCTCGGCGATCGCATCGCGGCCACGCTCGAGATCGAGTCGGGCGCGAACGACCCGATGGCGGTGTTCCTCACCGTCGGGCTGATCGGCGTCGTGCTCGCGCCGACCGCGGCACCGCTCGGGAGCCTCGCGCTCGAGCTCGTGCAGCAGTTCGGCATCGGCGCCGGCGCCGGCCTCGCGCTCGGGCACGTCGCGGGCCGGGCGCTCCCCCGCATCCGGCTCGGCGCGGGGCTGGACGCGCTGCTCGTGTGCGCGGTCGGCGTGTCGGTGTTCGCGCTCACGAACGAGGTCGGCGGAAGCGGCTTCCTCGCCGTCTACCTCGCGGGCATCATGATCGCGAACGCCACCGTGCACCCGAGCGACGACGTGTTGCGCGCGATGGACGGGCTCGCCTGGCTCGCGCAGGCGGGCATGTTCCTGCTGCTCGGCCTGCTGGTGACCCCGCACGAGCTGGTGGAGGTGCTCGTTCCGGCGCTCGGCGTCGCGGCGTTCTTGATGCTCGTCGCGCGGCCGGCGACGGTCTGGCTGTGCCTCGTGCCGTTCCGCTTCCCGGCGCGCGAGGTCTGGTACATCAGCTGGGTGGGGCTGCGCGGCGCGGTGCCGATCGTGCTCGCGATCTTTCCCCTGCTCGCCGGCGTGCCCGCGGCCGAGCTGCTGTTCAACGTGGCGTTCGTCGTGGTGCTCGCCTCGCTCCTCGCGCAGGGCACCACCGTCGGCCTCGCCGCGCGCGCGTTCGGCGTGGCGCTGCCCGACCGGGCCGAGCCGCTCTCGCGCATCCAGCTCGCCGGGGGGCATGGCCACTACGAGCTCATGGAGTTCGACGTGGAAGTCGATTCCCCCGTGTGCGGCGCGCCGGTGGCGCTCATCGACCTGCCGCCGGGAGCGCGCGCCGTCGCGGTGATGCGCGGCGGCGCGCCGCTCGCGCCGGAGGACGCGGGACCCCTGGCGGGCGGCGATATCGTCGCGTTTCTCGCGCCGGAGTCGGCGATCGGCCGGCTCGAGGAGATGTTCCTCGCCGACGCGGCGGCGGCCACCGCGAAGCGCCACCGCTCGTTCGGCGAGTTCTTCATCGACGCCGACGCGCCGGCCGCCGACGTGCTCGCGCTCTACGGGGTGAGGCCGCCGGCGTACGTCAGGATCGACGGCACGCTCGGCGAGCTGGTGCGCGCGCGCCTGCTGCGTCCGCCCGCCGAAGGCGACGCGGTCGGGGTCGCGGGCATCGTGCTGACCGTGGCCGAGATGGAGGGCGCGCGCATCAGCCGCATCGCGCTGCGTCTTCCGCGGGGCGGCCCGCCCGCGGGACGGCCGCGATAGGGGCGCGCGCTCAGCCGGGCGGCTTGCGCACGAGGACCTTCTTCGGTTCCTCGGCCACGAGGACCATCGGCAGCCCCGCGCGCCGCAGGGCCTCGAAGGTGTCCGGCGGAAGCACGGCGAACGCGGCGCCCGCGCTCTCCCAGCGCGCCTCGAAGTCCGCGAGCGTCGGCACCTGCCGTCCGGGATCGGCCCGGATGCCGGGCTCGAGCTCGCCGGTGAACGCAACCACGGTCACCGGACGGCGGAGATAGAACGGCAGCGTCTGGTCGTACATGTTCACCGAGTAGACGGGCGCGTCCGGCGGACCGAGGCGCTCGATCGTCCGCGCGAAGGAGGCGCCCGAGCGCGTCGGCGCGAGCTGGCCGTAACCCACCAGGCCGAGGCTCATCGAGACGTAGCACGCGGCGAGGAGCGCCAGGCTCAGGCGGCGCGGGTGCGTGCGGTCGATCCAGTAGAGGGCGACGCCGGCGACCACGACGAGCAGCATCGAGCCCGACTCGGTCCACACGCTGAACGCCTCGTAGATCGAGGTGAGCACGCCGAGATTGCGGTCCTCGAGCACCTCGTTGGCGACGAACGTGAGCACGCCGAACACCATGGTGCCGACCGTGAGCGCGAGGACACTCCGGCGCGTGCCCGCGGCGAGCGCGTCGCCCGCGAGCAACGCCGCGGCCGGCACGATCGGCAGCAGGTACGCGGGCAGCTTCGACTGCGAGAGGCTGAAGAAGACGAACACCACCGCGCACCAGACGAGCAGGAAGCGGCGCGCCGACACTGCGCGGCCCGCGGGGCGCGCGCGCCAGGCGCGCAGGGCGCCCTCGCCGAGGGCGACGAGCCAAGGCCCCGCCGCAAGCGCGAGAATCGGCAGGAAGTACCAGACCGGACCGGCGCGGTTGTGCACCGTGCTCGTGAACCGCTGGAAATGCTCGTGGAGGAAAAAGAACTCGAGGAAGCCCGGGTTCGCGCGCGCGGCGAGCACGAACCACGGCGCGGCGAGCGCGCCGAACAGCGCGAGCCCGGGCAGCCAGTGGAGCCGCGCCAGCGCACCCGCGTCGCGGTGCCACGCCGCGTAGACGACGAGCGTGCCGAGCGGCAGCGCGACGCCGATCAGCCCCTTGCTGAGGACCGCGAGCGCCATGGCCCCCCACGCGACGAGCATCCAGCCGCGCCCGGCCGCCGCGGTCGCGGCCTGCCGCGAGAGCAGGTACGCGAACACGGCGCTGCTGAGGAACAGGCTCACGCCCATGTCGAGCGTGTTCAGTCCCGACATCACCACGAAGTAAGGGCTCGCGGCCAGCGCGGCGGCGCCGAGCAGGCCGGCGCTCGGTCCTAGGAGCCGGCGCCCCGCGAACGCGGTGACCAGCACGGCGGCGAGGCCCGTCAGCGCGGTCCAGAGGCGCGCCGTCCACTCCGACACGCCGAACGCCTCGTACGCCGCAGCCGTGGCCCAGTACTGCAGCGGCGGCTTCTGCAGGTACGCGAAGCCGTTGAGGCGCGGAGTCACCCAGTCCCCGGTCGCGACCATCTCGCGCGGGATCTCCGCGTAGCGACCCTCGTCGGGATGGGTCAGCAACCGGTCTGGGAGCTTCACGAACCAGAGCGCCAGCAGCGTGAGCGCGACGGCGAGCCACGCTAGGCGCCGCCCTGGGGGCGGGGAGATCGAAAGAGCGGTGGCGGCGGTCGGAACGGCGGGCATGCAGCGGCGCGCGAAGCGGGCCGCGCATTATCCCCGAGATCTCACCGCACGCGCGCCGCCTGCACGGCCGCCGCGGCGCGGGGGTCGATCAGAAGAACCAGCGGAACCCGATGCTCACGGTGCCCATCGGCGCGGGCGGATACGGAAGCGGCGCGGGCACCGCGACGACCGGCGGCGGCACCGCGACCACGGGCGCCGGCACGTAGACCGGCCGCGGGACGACGACCCGCGGGGCCGGAACGTAGACGGGCGCAACCGGGTAGTACACGCGCGGCGCGCCGTGCCAGTGGGCGGGCCGCCCGTGCCCGTGGCTCCAGCCGTTCCAGCCGCCGTAGCCGTGCCCGCGGTCGCCGGCGAAGGCCGCGAGCGGCGCGGCGAGAAGCAGCGTCGCAGCGGCGGCAGTGGTGATCAGGGTGCGGGTCTTCGTGCTCATCGCGGTCTCCTTTGGTGAGGTGCGATGAGCGCACTCTGAGGCCGCGGCGTAAGCAGACTGTTGCGGGCGCCGGTTTTGTGTAAATCCTTGTTTCGGCGCCCGCAATCTGTCGCCGGCGAGCGACACCTGGAGCGCGTCGCGCGCCTGTCTGGAGGGCTCACGGCCGGGCGAGCGCCGCCTCGATCTCCGCGAAGGTGTACGCCACCTCGCCGGTCTGCACCGTTTCCCCGAGTTGGCGCGCGAGCTGCGACGTGGAGAAGATCCCGCGCACGCGCGGTCGCGCGCGCTCCTCGGTGTCGAGGACGAGCGCGTGCTGGCGGCCGCTCGCCCGGAGCGTGGCGAGCACGTGCCCGACCTTCGCGCTGCGCACGGCCTCGAACTCGATCGCCTCCAGCTGCTCGTGCGGGGTCATGAGGTCGCGCACCTGGATGTCGGCGCGGCTGCCGCCGTGCTCGTGCACGTACTGCACCGGCTTCTCGCCGACGAGGTCGGTGGCGGTGACCAGGCCGAGAATCTCGTTCTCGACGCTGACGACGAGCAGCAGGCGCACGTTGCGCCGGATCATGACCCGCATCGCGTGCTCGATCGACGCCTCGGGGTCGATCGTGATCGCGGTGACCTGCTTGAGGTCGGTCATCACGTCGAGCGCCGGCGCGTCGAGCGACACGCGCGGCGCGGGCCCGGGTGCGGGCGCGTGAAAGGTGGCCCGGCGCGGAAGCGGCCCCATCGGCAGCGCGGTGTAGGTGCGCATCGCAATTCCTCCCTGGTCGGAAACGGCCCCGCGGGCCCCTTGCGGCACATGATGCAAAGCACGCAGCCGCCGCGCGCACGCGCGTTCCGGGTGCGCGCGGCGGGCGGCCTCATCCGCCCGGCGCCGCGACCTCAGCGGCGCGCGCCCTGCTCGCGGGTGACCTGCGCCTGGTGCTCCCGCGCGCGCTCGGACCAGCGGCTCGCGATGAAGGCGAGCACGGCCCGGATCTCGCCGTCGGACAGCGTGCCGCCGAATCCCGGCATGTCGCTCGCGTAGCCCGGCGGGGCGTACTTCCCCGGCACGAGCCCCTCCTTCGTGATGCCGAACAGCACCGCGTCCGGATGATGCCACGTGTGCCCGCTGTCGTCGTGCGGCGGGGCGGGCATGCGCCCGTTGGGCTTGCGCTCGCGCCAGTTCGGCTCGCCCTCGAGGTTCTTGCCGTGGCAAGCGGCGCAGTGCGCGTCGTACAACCGGCGCCCGGTCTCGAGCTCGGCCGTCGTTGTACGCCCGGCGAGCCACGCGCCCGCGGCGAGCAGCGCGGCGAGGCCCGCCGCGGCGGCGGCCGCGACCACGATCGGGCGTCGTCCCGCGGGCATGGGTCAGAGCGTCGCCTTGCGCAGCCTGAGCGCGTTGCCGATCACCGACACCGACGAGAGGCTCATCGCCGCGCTCGCGATCATCGGGCTGAGCAGCAGCCCGAGCCACGGGAACAGCACGCCCGCCGCGACCGGCACGCCGAGCGCGTTGTAGACGAACGCGAAGAACAGGTTCTGGCGGATGTTCCCCATCGTCGCGCGCGACAGGCGCCGCGCCTTGGCGATGCCGCGCAGGTCGCCTTTCACCAGCACGATGCGCGCGCTCTGCATGGCGATGTCGGTGCCGTGGCCCATCGCGATGCCGACGTTCGCCTGCGCGAGCGCCGGCGCATCGTTCACCCCGTCGCCCGCCATGGCGACGACCTCGCCCTTCGCCTGCAGCTCCCGGACGACGCGGTGCTTGTCCTGCGGGAGCACCTCGGCGACGAAGTCCGCGAGCCCGAGCTGCGTCGCGACGGCCTGCGCGGTGCGCCGGTTGTCGCCGGTGAGCATGACGATCCTCACGCCCGCCTCCCGCAGCGCGCGGATCGCCTCGGGCGTGGACGCCTTGATCGGGTCGGCCACGCCGACGAGTCCGGCCGCACGCCCGTCGACCGCGACGAACATCACCGTCTGGCCCGCGGACTGCAGCGCCTGCGCCCGGTCTGCGAGCCGCGCCGCGTCGATGCGCTCGTCGGCGAGCAGCGCCGCGTTGCCGATCAGCACCCGGCGGCCCGCGATGGTGCCGCGCACGCCCTTGCCGGTGACCGACGCGAAGTCCGATACCGGCGCGAGCGCGAGCCCGCGCGCCTCGGCCGCCGCGACGATCGCCGCGGCGAGCGGATGCTCGCTCGCGCGCTCGAGGCTCGCGGCAAGCCGCAGCACCTCCGGCTCCGGCTCCTCGCCCCCGGCCTCGACCGCCTGCACCGCGGGCTTGCCCTCGGTGAGCGTGCCGGTCTTGTCGACCACGAGCGTGGTGACCTGCTCCATCAGCTCGAGCGCCTCGGCGTCCTTGATGAGCACGCCGTCGAGCGCGCCGCGGCCCACCCCGACCATGACCGAGATCGGCGTCGCGAGCCCGAGCGCGCAGGGACACGCGATGATCAGCACCGACACCGCGACGACGAGCGCGTTGGCGAGCGCGGGCTGCGGCCCGACGAGCCACCACACGAGCGCCGCGACCGCCGCGATCGCGATCACGCCCGGCACGAACCACGACGACACGAGGTCGGCGAGCCGCTGGATCGGCGCGCGCGAGCGCGCCGCCTCGCTCACGAGGTGCGCGATCTGCGCGAGCAGGGTGTCGGCGCCGACCTTCTCGGCGCGCATCACGAAGGTGCCCGTCTGGTTCACCGTCGCGCCGGTGACCGGGTCGCCCGCCCGCTTCGCCACCGGGACCGACTCGCCGGTGATCATCGACTCGTCGACGACCGAGTGGCCCTCCAGCACCACGCCGTCCACCGGCACTTTCGCGCCGGGCCGCACGCGCAGGCGCTCGCCGGGTTGCACCTCCGCGAGCGTCACCTCGCGCTCGGCACCGTCCGCCGCAACGCGAATCGCGGTGTTCGGCGCGAGGCCGAGCAGCGCGCGCACCGCGCTCGAGGTCTGCGACCGGGCGCGCAGCTCCAGCACCTCGCCGAGCAGCACGAGCGTGGTGATGACGGCCGCGGCCTCGAAATAGAGGGGCACGAGGCCGTGCGCCTTGAACGCCTCCGGGAGCGCGCCGGGGAAGAGCACGGCGAACACGCTGAAGAGGTAGGCGACCGCGACGCCCAGCCCGATGAGGCTGTACATGTTGAGCCGCAGCGTGCGGAACGACACCCACGCGCGCTCGAAGAACGGCCAGCCGCCCCACAGGACGACCGGCGTCGCAGCCGCGAGCTGGCCCCACGCGAAGAGTCCTTCGTTGACCGCGTGCCGGAACGCCGCGCCCCAGACCATCTCGGCCATCGCGGCCGCGACGAGGGGCAGGCTCAGCGCGACGCTCAGCCAGAACCGCCGCGTCATGTCCTTCAGGTGGACGTTCTCCACGTCCTCGAGCGTGGCGGTGCGCGGCTCGAGCGCCATGCCGCAGATCGGGCAGTTGCCCGGCGCGTCGCGCACGATCTCGGGGTGCATCGGGCAGGTCCACTCGACCTTCGTGCCGGCGGTCACCGCGGGCGGCGGCGCGGCGGCGGCGTGCCCGTGGTGCCCGTGGGCGCACGGCGCGGGGTCGTGACCTTGCCCGCCGCGGGCGGCGGGCTCGTGGTGACTAGGGTGCTCGTGCGCGCGGTGCTGCATGGCCGGTGCCTCCGGATGATCGGGTTCGGACGGCACTCACTCTAGAATCCGTACCCGGGAACAGAGTCAAGGGGGGTACGTGGAAGCGCTCAAAATCGGCCAGCTGGCGGCCTCGGCCGGGGTCGGAGTCGAGACCGTCCGCTACTACCAGCGGCGCAAGCTGCTCGGCACCCCGCCGAAGCCCTACGGCGGCCAGCGGCTCTATCCGGCAGCGTACGTCGATCGCCTCCGCTTCATCAAGCGCGCGCAGGCGCTCGGGTTCTCGCTCGACGACGTCGCCGTGCTGCTGCAGCTGAACGACGGCACCGGCCACGTGCGCGCGCGCGAGCTCGCGCGCCGGCGGCTCGGCGAGATCGGGGCGCGCATCGCCGACCTCGCCGCCCTGAAGGGCGTGCTGGAGGCGCTGATCCGGGAGTGCGAGCACGCGCACGGGCGCCGGCCCTGCCCGATCATCGCGACGCTCGTGCGCGCGCCGGCGTCGCACGCCGCGCACGCCGTGCGCTCCCGGAATTGAACCCCGGCGCACCTGCCGCCGCGCCGGGCCCGCCATCCGGACCGCTTCACCGGTCACCGGGCATGCGGCAGAACCCCTGCGGCGGCACCGCGAGCGCGCTGTTGAACTTGCTCGAGAGATTCTGGAACGCGACGAGCCCGGTGAGCTCGACGACCGCGTCGTCGTCGAACTCGCGCCGCACGCGCGCCATGAGCGCATCGTCCACGCCGCGGTCCGAACGGGTCATCGCCTCGGCGTACTCGAGGGCGGCCCGCTCGCGCCCGGAGAACAGCCCGCTCTCGCGCCAGTGCTCGAGCGCGTCGACCTTCTCGAAGCTCGCGCCGCGCCGCACGAGCGTCGCCGAGTTGAGGTCGACGCAGAACGGGCAGTGGTTGATCTGCGACACGCGCACCGTCACCAGCGAGCGCAGCGCCGGCTCGAGCGGCGACGAGCGCCGGTCGATCATCCCGTAGAGCATCGCCACGCCGAGGAAGAGCCGCGGCGCGCGTGCCCAGGCGAGCGCCGAATCGAGCACCGCGCCGTACTTGCGGCGCTGGTTCCAGAAGAACGGCCGCAGGTACCAGGGGTAGGCCCGCAGCGGTTTCGGAGCGATGCGCATGTGCGCGCCCTTTCAGGTCTCAGCGGCGCGGGTCCGCGCGCTCCCGGCGATGCCCGCCGCCGCGAGCGCCGCGGCCCCCGGCATCCGTTCCCGGGGTTTCATCCGGCCGCTCCGCTCACTTCTCGATCTTCGTCACGATGTACTGGTCGCCCCGCTTCTCGGCCTGGAACTTCACCTTGTCGCCCGCCTTGACCCGGTCGAGCATCCCCGC
>JAGVSZ010000305.1 GCA_019137045.1 Betaproteobacteria bacterium | reverse complement strand
CCAGGTTGCCGATCTTCCAGTACGGCTCGTTGGCCACCGCGAAGTAGCCCGCCTTGGCGAGGCGGCGGACGACGTCCTTGATGTGCTCGTGCACGCCCCAGATCTCCCCGACCACCAGGATCACCGGGTACCTGCCGGGCTTCGCCGGGGCGGCGTAGTAGCCGGGCATGTCGCCGCCGGCGGTCGGGATCCTCACGTCGCCGCCGACGAGCCCGTCCATCGAGGTCCTGATCATCGTCTGCGCCATCAGCGGCCCGGCGCTGAGCGCGAAACCGCTCGCCGCCGACGAGACGAGGAAGCCGCGGCGATCGAACGGGACTTTCGGCAGCAGGCTGTCGAGCTGAGCGTCTTCGAACTTCGCTTGTTCGTGCATGTCGCGATGGTCTCCTGGTCCGGGGTCGAGGGTCGGCGCTTGGTCTAGAATCGACGGCCGGCGCGCATTGTGCCACTTTGCCGGCGCGCCGCCGACCCCGGGAGAACGCTTCCGACATGGCAACCATTCCCCAGATCAGCCGCTTCCCCGTGCCGGAGCTCGCGGCGCTGCCCGAGGACATCCGCGCGCGCATCCTCGCGGTGCAGGAGAAGGCCGGCTTCGTGCCGAACGTCTTCCTCGCCCTCGCCCACCGGCCCGACGAGTGGCGCGCGTTCTTCGCCTACCACGACGCGCTGATGGAGCGGGACAGCGGCCTCACCAAGGCCGAGCGCGAGATGATCGTCGTCGCGGTCGCGGGGGCGAACGGCTGCCAGTACTGCGTCGTCGCGCACGGCGCCATCCTGCGCGTGCGCGCGAAGAACCCGCTGATCGCCGACCAGGTCGCCGTCAACTACCGCGAGGCCGACATCACGCCGCGCCAGCGCGCGATGCTGGACTTCGCAATGAAGGTGGCCGAGGACTCGCGCGCGATCGACGAGCGCGACTTCGCGGCCCTGCGCGCGCACGGCTTCGGCGACGAGGACATCTGGGACGTCGCCGGCGTGAGCGCGTTCTTCTCGCTCTCGAACCGGCTCGCGAACTTCCTCGCGTTGCGTCCGAACGACGAGTTCTACCTGATGGGGCGGGTCCCCAGGTAGGCGTGCGCGGCGCGCGCGATCGCGCCGCGCTCAGCGCCCGAGGAGGGCGCGCGCCGCGATCAGCAGTCCGACCACCAGCACGGCGGCGAAGACGATGTTGACGCGGCGCTGCAGGCGCCGCCGCCTTGCGCCCGCCGCCGCGCGCTCGGCCTCCATGAGCGCCGAGATGCGCGACCACCTGGGATCCTCCTCCGGTCCCGCACCCCCGCCCGCCGCGGGGTGATCCCATCCGGCCACCGTGGGCTGGTCGAGCGGCGTCGTGTGCGCCGCCGGGTGATCCCATCCGATCACGGTGCGCCCGTCGAGGGGCGCGAGCGGCGCCGCGCCTTTCGCGGCGGCCGGGCCCACGCCCGGCTTGCCCCGTGCGTTCGCCTCGCGGCGCGCCGCCGCGATCAGCGCGCGCTCCTTCTCGCTCATGCCGGCGTTCTTCATCGCCACGATTGTGCGGGTGCTCCGAGCCGGGGGTCTACCCGACCCCGGCCGCGCCGGGTGGCGAAAGTCACGCGGGCGCGGCGCCGGTCCCGGGTCAATCGTGCTGCGGCCGCGCGTGCGCGGTGGCTTCCGCGTCGATGCGCCGCCAGATCTCCAGCGCCATCGGATGCTCGGTCTCCTCCAGGAGGTGCGCGACGAGGCCGACCGCGCGCGCCATCACGCCGAGCCCGCGCACCACGCGCTCGGGCACGCCGAGCTCGCAGCAGATGGCGCCGATCGCGCCGGTCGCGTTCAGCGGCAGGGTCCGGCCCGAGACGCGCGCCGCCTCCGCGGCGATGCGCTGGACGAGCTCGACGTAGCCGCCGGCGAACCCGTTCGCGCGCGCGATCTCGAACAGGCGCGCCGTGCGCGGATCGACGGGCTTGTGGATCGGGTGCCCGAGGCCCGGGAACGGCGCCTTGCTGCGCGCGCGCCACGCCGCGACGGCCTCGCGCGCGATCGTGTCGAGCTCCGCCGGGGTCGCGGTCCTCGCGCGCTCCCGGGGCAGCGCCTCGGACAGCATCTTCGCCACCCCCTCGGTGCTGCCGACGAACACGCTGCCGAGGCCGCACAGGCCGGCGGCGACCGCGGCCTGGAGCGACTCCGGGGCGCCCGCGTAGGTGAGACGCGCCGCGAGCGCGCTCGGCGTGACGCCGTGCTCCACCAGCGTGACCAGGACCGCGTTGAAGACGGTCGACTCCTGCGCCGTCGGCACCCGCCCCATGAGCTCCAGGAAGGCCATGTCGCCGAGGTTGATCTTCCCGAGCAGCTCGCCCGGGAGGTCCTTGCCGCGCACCACGACGCGGTCGGCGGCGCTCCAGCCGAGGTCGGTGCGCAGGGGGGTGGGTTGGCGGGGCATCGGTGCTCCTCTCGGTCGGGTTGCGGAAAAGGGAGGGCGGCGCTCGCCGCGCGCGGCGCCGGCGGCGGCCGCGCCGCCTAGATCAGGATGATGTCGAACTGCTCCTGCGTGTAGCTCGTCTCGACCTGCATCGACACCGGCTTGCGGATGAAGTCGCCGAGCATCGCGAGCGACTGCGACTCCTCCTCGAGGAACAGGTCGATCACGCTCTGGGCGGCGAGGATGCGGAACTCGCGCGCGTTGAACTGGCGCGCCTCGCGCAGGATCTCGCGCAGGATCTCGTAGCACACGGTGCGCGCGGTCTTCACCGCGCCGCGCCCCTGGCAGGTGGCGCACGGCTCGCACAGCACGTGCTCGAGCGACTCGCGCGTGCGCTTGCGCGTCATCTCGACCAGCCCGAGCTGGGTGAACCCGTTCACCGTCATCTTGGTGCGGTCGCGGGCGAGGAACTTCTGGTACTCCGACAGCACCGCCGCGCGGTGATCGGGATTGGCCATGTCGATGAAGTCGACGATGATGATGCCGCCCAGGTTGCGCAGGCGCAGCTGGCGCGCGATCACCTGCGCGGCCTCGAGGTTGGTCTTGAAGATCGTGTCCTCGAAGGTGCGCACGCCGACGAACCCGCCGGTGTTCACGTCGATCGTGGTCATCGCCTCGGTCTGGTCGATGATCAGGTAGCCGCCGCTCTTGAGGTCCACGCGGCGGGCGAGCGCGCGCTCGATCTCGTCCTCGACGTTGTAGAGGTCGAAGAGCGGGCGCTCGCCGGCGTAGTGCTCGAGCCGCGACAGCACCTTGGGCACGTAATCGGTCGCGAACCCCTGCAGGCGGGCGAAGGTCTCGCGCGAGTCGACCAGCACGCGCGCGGTGTCCTCGTGCACGAAGTCGCGCAGCACGCGCTGCGCGAGCGAGAGGTCCTGGTGCAGGAGCGAGGGCGCGTGCGAGGTCTGCGAGCGCTCGCGGATGGTGCCCCACAGGCGGCGCAGGTAGGCGACGTCGTTCGCGAGCTCGGCCTCGGTCGCCGACTCGGCCATGGTGCGGATGATGTAGCCGCCGCGCTCGTCGGGCGGCAGGAGCTGCTGCAGGCGCTCGCGCAGGCGCCTGCGCTCGGCCTCGTCCTCGATGCGCTGCGAGACGCCGATGTGCGCGTCCTGGGGCAGGTGCACGATGAGGCGCCCGGCGATCGAGATCTGGGTGGACAGGCGCGCGCCCTTGGTGCCGAGCGGGTCCTTGACCACCTGCACCATCAGCGGCTGCCCTTCGGCCAGGATCTTCTCGATCGGCCGCGTCGCGCCGGCGCGCGGCGCATCCCCGTTCGGCGCGCCGTTCTGGCGCTCCTCCCAGATGTCGGCGACGTGGAGGAACGCGGCGCGCTCGAGCCCCACCTCGACGAAGGCCGACTGCATGCCGGGCAGCACGCGCGCGACGCGGCCGAGGTAGACGTTACCGACCAGCCCGCGCGTGGCGGCGCGCTCGACGTGCAGCTCCTGCACCACGCCGCTCGCGACGACCGCGACGCGCGTCTCCTGCGGCGTGACGTTGATCAGGATCTCTTCGGCCATGGTCGGGCGCGGCGGCGCGCGCCGGGGTGCGAAGATTAAACCGGCTTCAGCCGGAGCGCGACTGGAACTTGCGCAGCAGGCTCGCCGTCTCGTACAGCGGCAGGCCCATCACCCCGGTGTAGCTGCCCAGGATCTCGGGGATGAACGCGGCGGCGCGCCCCTGGATCGCGTAGCCGCCCGCCTTGTCGAACGGCTCGCCGGTGTCCACGTACTGCGCGATCTCCGCGTCCTCCAGGGCGCGGAAGCGCACCACGTTCTCGTTGAGGATCGCGTCCACCGTCGAGTCGAACTGGAGCACGACGGCGGTGAGCACGCGGTGCTCGCGCCCGGACAGCTCGCGCAGCATCGCGATGGCGTCGGCGCGGTCGGCCGGCTTGCCGAAGATCTTGTCGCGCAGGCACACCGTCGTGTCGGCCGCGAGCACCGGGTGGCGCGGCAGGCCGCGCTGGACCGCGCGCTGCCAGCCGGCCTCGGCCTTCTCCTTGGCGACGCGGGTCACGTACGCGTCGGGCCCCTCGTCGGCATGCGGCGTCTCGTCCAGGTCGCGGCCGCGCAGGCCGTGCTCGCGGAAGAGGAGCACTTCGAAGCCGACGCCGATCTGCTTGAGCAGCTCCCGGCGGCGCGGGCTGCGGGAGGCGAGGTAGATGCGCGGGAGTAGGAGCGCCACGGTCGCCTCGTTGTCAACGTCGGTGGTAGGGGTGATTATCGAGGAGCGCGAGCGCCCGATAAAGCTGTTCCGCGAGCAGGACGCGCACCAGTGCATGCGGCAGCGTCAGGCTGGAGAGGCGCAGCACCAGGTCGGCGCGCGCGCGCAGCGCCGGGTCGAGGCCGTCCGGACCGCCGATCAGGAACCCCACGTCGCGCCCGCCGCCGAGCCAGAGCGCGAGGAGGCGGGCGAGTCCCGCGGTCGTGAGGTCGCGCCCGCGCTCGTCGAGCGCGACGCGCAGCGCGCCGGCCGGCAGCGCGGCCGCGAGGCGCTGCCCCTCGGCGACCATGGCCTGGGCGGGTGTCCGGGTCGCCGCGCGCTTTTCGGGCCGCACCTCGGCCAGCTCGATGCGCGCCTTGCGCGGGAAGCGCCGCGCGTAGTCGGCGAAGGCCTCGTCGACCCAGCCGGGCATGCGTTCCCCGACTGCGGCGACGACGAGCTTCAATGCGGCGCGTCCCGGCAGGAGGGGCGTCGGGCGCGCGCCGGCTGCGCCGGGGCCCCCGGCCGGGGCGATGCGATGCCCGCGGCCGCCACCTAAGTGGCCGCCTCCTCGGCGGGCTTGCGCCGCGCGCGCGGGCGTCGCGCGCGCGGGGGCGGCTGGTCCCAGAGCTCCTCGAGGTTGTAGTGGCTGCGCACTGCCGGCTGCATGATGTGGACCACGACGTCGCCGAGGTCCACCAGCACCCACTCCGCCCCCGCCTCGCCCTCGACGCCCGAGACGCGTTCGCCGAGCGCCTTCATGCGCTCGACCACGTGGCCGGCGAGGGCCTTGGTCTGGCGCGCCGAGTCGGCGGTGGCGATGATCACCCGGTCGAAGAGACTGGTCAGGTGCGTGACGTCGAACGCCGCGATGTCGCGCGCCTTGATGTCCTCGAGCGCGCCGACGATCGCCTTCTGCTTCTTCCGGATGTCCATCAGGCGGCGAGGTCGTCCTTTCGGTAGAGGTCGTGCGCTCGAATATATGCGAGAACTTCGGGCGGGAGCAAATAGCGCACGCTGCGGCCCGACGCGAGCCGGCGGCGCAGCTCGGACGCCGAGATGCCGAGCGCCGTCATCGGGAAGGTGACGATGCGCCCGGCCGGCGCGGCGGCGAGCGCCGCCGGGGCGACGGCGCGCCGCTCGTACTCCGCGCCGACCGCGGCCGGGAGCGCGGAGCGGTCGAGCGCGAACCCGGGCCGCTCGCCGACCGCGAAGTGCGCGAGCGCGAAGAGCTCGCGCCACGCGCGCCAGGTGTGGAAGGCGTGCAGCTGGTCGGCGCCGATGATGAACACGAGCGGTGCGTCGGCGCCGAGCTCGGCCCGCAGGCGCCGCAGCGTGTCGATCGTGAACGACGGCGCCGCGCTGCCGGCTTCCGCGTCGTCCACCTCGAAGCGCGGGTCGGCGCGCACCGCGATGCGCACCATCTCCAGCCGGTGCCGGCCGGCGGTGCGCGGCGCCGCGCGGTGGCCCGGGCTGCCCGACGGAATCCAGCGCACGCGCGCGAGCCCGAGGTGCTCCGCGGCCTCGTCCGCGAGGCGCAGGTGCGCGTAGTGGACCGGGTCGAAGGTGCCGCCCAGGAGCCCGAGCAGCGGGCGATGCGCCATCGCGGTCCCGCGCCGGCGGCTCAGCCCTTGCGGGTCGCGGCGATCGGGATCGTCGCGAGCCGCTGCATCGCCGGCGATTCGAACAGCTGCGCGTTGGCGAGGTACTCGCGCAGCATGCCGGTCGCGTCGAGGCCCCAGAAGAGCTGGCCGTCGGCGACGAAGGTCGGCACGCCGAAGACCCCGGCGCGGATCGCCTCCGCGCCGTTCGCGCGCAGCTGCGCCTTGACGCCCTCGCTCGCCGCCAGCACCTCCGCGCCCGGCACGCCGAGCGCGTCGCACAGCGCCTTCCACTCGTCGTTCGGCGAGCGCCCGTCGCGCCAGATGAAATCGAAGATCGCCTTCACCGTCTCGTGGGTGGCGGACGTGGCGATAGGTGTGCAGGCGCTTGGATGCGATCTCCGCCGGGGCCTTCTGGCCCCAGTGGTCGAGCAGCGCCGCGAGCACGAGCGGCTTCAGCTCGAGGTCGGAGCGCTGGAAGAGCTCCGGCTCGGTCGCGAACTGCAGGTAGGCGTACGGCGAGAGGAAGTCGAAGTACCACTGCAGGCGCGCCACGCGGACTCCTTCGCCCGGTCAGGCGCGGACCTGCCCGTTGCCGAGCACGACGTACTTCTGCGAGGTGAGGCCCTCCAGGCCGACCGGCCCGCGCGCGTGCAGCTTGTCGGTGGAGATGCCGATCTCGGCGCCGAGGCCGTACTCGAACCCGTCGGCGAACCGGGTGGAGGCGTTGACCATCACCGAGCTCGAGTCGACTTCGCGCAGGAAGCGGCGCGCGCGCGCCTCGTCCTCGGTCACGATCGCGTCGGTGTGCTGCGAGCCGTACTTGGCGATGTGCGCCATCGCCTCGTCGAGGCTCGTCACGATGCGCACGCCCAGCACCGGCGCGAGCCATTCGGTGTGCCAGTCCTGCTCGGTGGCCGGCCGGATCTGCGGCGCGGCGCCGTCGAGCGCGGCGCGGATCAGGCGCGCGGCCGCCTCGTCGCAGCGCAGCTCGACGCCCTTCTCGGCGTAGATGCGCGCGAGGGCGGGCAGCACGCGCGGCGCGATCGCCTCGTGCACGAGCAGCGTCTCCATCGTGTTGCAGGTGCCGTAGCGCTGGGTCTTGGCGTTGTCGGCGATGCGCACCGCCTTGTCCGCGTCAGCGCGCTCGTCGATGTACACGTGGCACACGCCGTCGAGGTGCTTGATCATCGGGATGCGCGACTCGGCGATCACGCGCTCGACGAGCGACTTTCCGCCGCGCGGGACGATGATGTCGACGTACTCGTGCATGCGCAGCAGCTCGCCGACGGCGGCGCGGTCCGGCGTGTTCACCACGAGCACCGCGTCCGCCGGCAGGCCCGCCGCGCGCAATCCCTCGTGCACGCACTCGGCGATCGCCAGGTTGGCGCGGATCGCCTCCGAGCCCCCGCGCAGGATGCACGCGTTGCCCGACTTGACGCACAGCGCCGCGGCGTCCGCGGTGACGTTGGGGCGCGACTCGTACACGATCCCGATCACGCCGAGCGGCACGCGCATGCGGCCGACCTTGATCCCGGTCGGCCGCTCCACGAGCTCGGAGACCGCGCCGACCGGGTCGGGCAGCGCGGCGACCTGCTCGAGGCCCTCGGCCATCGTCTCCACCGACCCGCTCGAGAGCGCGAGTCGGTCGACGAGCGCCGGCTCGAGACCGGCGGCGCGCGCCTGCGCGAGGTCCGCGGCGTTCGCGGCAAGGATCTCCGCGTGGCGCCGGCGGATCGCCGCGGCCATCGCGTGCAGCGCGCGATTCTTCGTGTCGGTGTCGGCCTTCGCGACCGCGTGCGACGCCGCGCGCGCGCGGCGTCCGAGGTCCTGCATGTAGGCCTTCACGTCCATGCGGCAAGTGTAGCCCACGGTGGCGCAGGCGGCGGCCCTAGGCAAAGCGCAATCCGAGCTGCAGCAGCTCGTCCCAGGGATCGCCCTGCGCGAGACCCTTGATCGTCCGGTCGACGGCAGCAGCCTGCGCGAGCGCGGCGTCGAGCGCCGCGCGCCCCATGCGGCGCGCGGCCGCCGCCACGAGGCGCTGGCGCGCCTCGCCCCAGACGCGGTGCGCACGGAAGAGGTCGGCGGCGCTGCGCCCCGCGGCGAGTCCCTGCTGGACGCGCGCCACCGCGCGCACGTCCTCGGCCATCACCCACAGCACGCGCGGCGGCGCCTCGCCCTCGCCGGCGAGCCCGTCGAGCACGCGCACGAGACGGCCGCGGTCGCCCGCGAGCATCGCCTCCGACAGCTGCGCGACGTCGAAGCGCGCCACGTCGAGCACCGCGTCGCGCACCTGCTCGAACGAGAGCGCCCCGGGCGGGTAGAGCAGGCCGAGCTTCTGGATCTCCTGGTGGGCCGCGAGCAGGTTCCCCTCGACGCAGTCGGCGACGAACGCGAGCGCGTCCTCGGCCGCGCGCTGCTTCTGGCGCGCGAGGCGGGCGCCGATCCACAGCGGCAGCGCGCGCCGGTCGACCGGAAACACGTTCACCACCACCCCCGCGCCGGCGAGCGCGCCGAACCAGGCCGAGCCCTGGCCGGCACGGTCGAGCCGCGGCAGCGTGACGAGCGTGACGACGTCCGACGGGAGCGCGGTGCAGTAGGCGGCGATCGCCGCGCCGCCCTCGGCGCCGGGCTTGCCCGAGGGGATGCGCAGCTCGATCAGCCTGCGGCTCGCGAAGAGCGACAGCGACGCGGCGGCCGCGGCGAGGCGGCCCCAGTCGTAGTTGCGCTCGACGATGTGAACCTCGCGCTCCGCGCAGCCCCCGGCGCGCGCCTGCGCGCGGATCGCGTCGGCCGCCTCCAGCGCGAGGAGCGGCTCGTCGCCGTGCACCACGTACAGCGGCGCAAGGGCGCGGGCGAGCTGGGCCTCGAGCTGGTCGGCCCTGACCTGCGCCACCGCGGCCGCGCCTACTCGGGCTCGGCGACCACCGGTCGCGCCGCCCCGAGCCGCCGGACGATCTGGTGCACGAGGTCGGAACGCATCTCCCGGTAGAGCTGCGCCTCCTCGGTCTCCTTCGCGAGCACCTGGTCGTTGAAGGTGATGTCGCGCGTGAGCACGACCGCGGTGGGCGCGATGAAGTCCACGCCCTTCGGGCTCGCGACGCGGTAGACCACCCGGTAGCGCAGCTGGAACTCGCGCACCCGGCCCTGGGTGTTGAGCGAGAGGATCACCTTCTCCTGCGCCTCGCTCAGGATCGAGAGCACCGCGTCGGCGTCGGCGAGGTTGTCGACGATCTTCACCTGCTCGTTGGCGGCGGCGATGTTGCGCTTGAGCTCGAAGCCGAGCGGCGAGTTCAGCGGCACGCTGATGGTGTCGAACGGGAAGGTCTGCTGGCCGCGCAGCTTGAAGCCGCACCCCGCCGTCGCGGCGCACAGCGCCAGGATCGCTGCCACTCGTGTCGCGGCCCGGAGCACGTGCTCAGACTACCACGTTCACCAGCCGGCCCGGCACCACGACGACCTTGCGCGGCGCGCGACCGTCGGCGTGCTTCGCGACCGCGTCGTGGCCGAGCGCGAGCTGCTCGATCGTCGCCCGGTCGGCATCCTTGGGGACGCGCAGGTGGCCGCGCAGCTTGCCGTTCACCTGCAGCACCAGCTCGAGTTCGTCGGTCTCGAGCGCCTGCAGGTCGGCGTCGGGCCAGCTCGCGCCCATCGGGTCGTCCGCGAAGCCGAGCTCCCGCCACAGCACGTGCGCGATGTGCGGCGCGATCGGGTAGAGCACGCGCAGCAGGATCGAGAACCCTTCGTGCAGGAGCGGCGCGGCGGCCTGCGCGGCGTCGCCGGCGCGCGGCACCGCCGCGAGCGCGTTGTAGATCTTCATCGCGGCGGAGGCGACGGTGTTGAACTGCTGGCGCCCGATGTCGTAGGTCGCCTGCTTCACGTTCGCGTGCATCTCGCGCCGTGCGGCGGCGAGCTGCGGGTGCTGCGCCGCCCAGTCGGCCGGGTAGGCGTACTGCGCGTATGCGCCGGCGCGCCGGCGCGACTCCGCGGCGAGCACCGCGGACAGCTCGTGCGCGAGGCTCCAGACGCGCCGCAGGAACCGGGACGCGCCCTCGACGCCGGCGTCGTTCCATTCCAGCGTCTGCTCCGGCGGGCTGGTGAAGATGATGAAGAAGCGCGCGGTGTCGGCGCCGAACTGCTCGATCAGCGCCTGCGGGTCGACGCCGTTGCGGCTCGATTTCGACATGGTCGAGATGCCGGCGTACTCGACCGGCCGCCCGTCGGACCGCGCGCGCGCGCCGGTCACCCGGCCGGCCTCGTCGTGGACGATGTCGAGCTCCTCGGGCGCGAAGTAGGTGCGCTTGCCCTTCTCGTCGGTGCGCAGGAACACGTGGTTCAGCACCATGCCCTGGGTCAGGAGGTTCGCGAACGGCTCGCCGAACTTCACCAGACCGAGGTCGCGCATCACCTTCGACCAGAAGCGCGCGTACAGCAGGTGCAGGATCGCGTGCTCGATGCCGCCGATGTACTGGTCGACCGGCAGCCAGTAGTCGACGCGCGCGTCGACCATCGCCCCGCCGGCGTCCGGGGAAGCGAAGCGCGCGAAGTACCAGGACGAGTCGACGAAGGTGTCCATGGTGTCGGTCTCGCGCCGCGCCGGCCCCGCGCAGCGCGGGCACGCGGTGTGCACGAACTCGGCGCGCCTGGCGAGCGGGTTGCCGCTGCCGTCGGGCACGCAGTCCTCCGGCAGCACCACCGGCAGGTCGTGGTCGGGCACCGGGACGTCGCCGCACTTGGCGCAATGCACGAGCGGCACCGGCGTGCCCCAGTAGCGCTGGCGCGAGATGCCCCAGTCGCGCAGCCGCCACTGCACCTGCTTGTCGCCCAGGCCCTTCGCCTTCAGGTCCGCGGCGATCGCGTTCGTGGCCTCGCCGTAGCCGAGGCCGTCGTACTTGCCGGAGTGCACGCAGGTGCCGTGTTCCTTGTCCGCGTACCACTCCTGCCATTCGTCGGTGCTGTAGGTCTTGCCCGGGAGCGCGATCACCTGCCTGATCGGGATCCCGTACTTCTTGGCGAACGCGAAGTCGCGCTCGTCGTGGGCGGGCACGCCCATGACGGCGCCCTCGCCGTACCCCATGAGCACGTAGTTGCCGACCCAGATCTCGACCCGCGCGCCGGTCAGCGGATGGGTGCAGAAGAAGCCGGTCGGCATGCCCTTCTTCTCCATCGTGGCGAGGTCGGCCTCCATGACCGAGCCGGCCTTGCACTCGGCGACGAAGGCCGCGAGCTTCGGGTCGTCGCGCGCCAGGCGCGCCGCGAGCGGGTGCTCGGCCGCGATCGCGTTGAACGTCACCCCCATGATGGTGTCGGCGCGCGTGGTGAAGACGCGCAGCAGCTTGCGCTCGCCGTCGATCTCGTAGGGGAAGCCGAAGTTGACCCCTTCGCTGCGGCCGATCCAGTTCGCCTGCATCAGCTTCACGCGCTCGGGCCACCCGGGCAGCTTATCGAGGTCGGCGAGCAGCTCCTCCGCGTACTTCGTGATGCGCAGGTAGTACATCGGGATCTCGCGCTTCTCGACCACCGCGCCGGTGCGCCAGCCGCGCCCGTCGATCACCTGCTCGTTGGCGAGCACGGTCTGGTCGACCGGATCCCAGTTCACCACCCCGGTGTGCTTGTAGGCGATGCCCTTCTCGAGCATGCGCAGGAACAGCCACTGGTTCCAGCGGTAGTAGTCGGGCTTGCAGGTGGCGAGCTCGCGCGCCCAGTCGATCGCGAAGCCGAGCGACCGGAGCTGCGACTTCATGTAGGCGATGTTGTCGTAGGTCCAGCGCGCGGGCGGCACGCCGTTCGCGATCGCCGCGTTCTCGGCCGGCAGCCCGAACGCGTCCCAGCCCATCGGCTGCAGCACGTTGTAGCCGCGCATCCGGTAGTAGCGGGTGAGCACGTCGCCGATCGTGTAGTTGCGCACGTGCCCCATGTGGAGCTTTCCCGAGGGGTACGGGAACATCGACAGGCAGTAGTACTTCGGCCGGCCGGCGATCTCGACGGCGCGAAAGGCGCCCGTCGCGTCCCAGAACGCCTGCGCCTCGCGCTCGACCCGTTCCGGGCGGTAAACCGGCTCCATTGCGGCGCTCTTCGCTCTGCGGAAAGGGGCGGATTATAGCCGTGCACTAGTTCCGCTCCGTCCCCATCCGGAACCGGAGCGCGCCCGTAGAATCGCCCGACCGCCGAGGGAGGAGAACCGCATGAAGC
>JAGVSZ010000285.1 GCA_019137045.1 Betaproteobacteria bacterium | reverse complement strand
GCCTCGTCCGCGGACTTGGGGAACTTGTCGAGCGCGGTCTGCGCCGCGGCGACCTGGTCGGCGGGCGCATTGCTCGCCTTGAGATCCTCGACCGCCTTGGCGAGCTTGCCCTTTTCCGCCTCGAACGAGCCCGGCAGGCCCTTCAGGTTCTCCTGCGCCGCCTTGGCGCGCGCGGCGAAGATCCCGCGCACCTCGATCTCCTTCGGATCCTTGATGAGCTGCGCTTCGCGCTCGGTCACCTTCGCGAGCACCTGGCCGTACACGAGCTGCGGGATGGGGAAGCCGGTCTGCTTCACCGACAGCCACACCACCGGGATCATGTAGGCGACGATCAGCACGATGTACTGCGCGACCTGCGTCCAGGTCACCGCGCGCATCCCGCCGAGGAAGCTGCACACCAGGATGCCGCCGAGGCCGAGGAAGATCCCCAGCTCGAACGCGACCCCGGTGAGGCGGGTGGTGATGATCCCGACGCCGTAGATCTGCGCCACGACGTAGGTGAACGAGCACAGGATCGCGCAGCAGATCCCCACGAAGCGGGCGATGTTCCCGCCGTAGCGCGCGCCGAGGAAGTCGGGAATCGTGAACTGGCCGAACTTGCGCAGGTAGGGCGCGAGGAACAGCGCCACCAGGCAGTAGCCGCCGGTCCACCCCATGACGAACGCGAGCCCGCTGTAGCCGGTCAGGTAGAGCGTCCCGGCCATCCCGATGAAGGAAGCCGCGCTCATCCAGTCGGCGCCGGTCGCCATGCCGTTGAACAGGGCGGGGACGCGCCGGCCGGCGACGTAGTACTCCGCGACATCGGCGGTCCGGCTCATGATGCCGATGCCGGCGTAGAGGCCGACGGTCGCGAGCAGGAAGAGGTAGCCGATCCAGTTGCGCGGCAGGCCGAGCTGCTCGAGGATCGCCAGCACGATGATGAAGAGGATGAAGCCGCCGGTGTACCAGCCGTACACCTTCTTCAGCATCGAGTAGAACTGGGCTTGGGTCTGGGTCGCCATGGTCAGTCCTCCCCTTCCGCCACGCCGTACTGCTGGTCGAGCGCATTCATGTAGCGCGCATAGAACCAGATGATGAGAACGTAGACGACGAGCGCCCCCTGCGCCCCCGACCAGAACGCAAACGTCCAGCCGAAGAAATTGAACGAGAACACGTCGCGCGCGAGGTAGCCGACGACGAACGTGACGACGAACCAGATCGCGAGCAGGATGGCCGTGATCGTGACGTTCTTGCGCCAGTACTCGCGGTGCTTCTCCGAGAGCTCCATGAAGTCCTCCGTGCCGGAAGTGGATCGGGACCCGGTGATCCGGGCTTCTTTGCGCTGGATTTCGTGACTTATTGCGCGCAGCGTAGTGAGGGAACCTTACACGGCCCTTACGGGTGGGGGGGAGGATTTGCTGCGACGCATCACGCGTGCCCTCACAGGAATCCCGCGCGACCCAGAAGGCCTCCCAGAAGCGTGGAGGCGGCGAAGAGCAGCAGAAAGGCGATCGCGACGCACTCGGCCGCGTCCCGCTTGCGCACCAGCCCGAGGGCGTGCAGGCCGCGGTGGTAGAGATAGGCGACGTACAGGACGACCGGCAGCATCGCTATGAAGGCCGCCGGCTTGAGCAGCATCACGCCGGCGAGCCACAGGGGCGTCGACCCGAAGGCCGCGACGGTCCAGGCGCTCCCCCAGTCGCGCCGCCCGCCGTACATCGGGGCGAGGAGCGCGAACGCCCCGGCGAGCAGCGCCACCGAGACGATCGACCCCAGATACGCGACCACGCCGGCGTGCAGGATCGCCGCCGGACCGGGGCGGCGGATCGGCTCGCCGACCAGCACGAGCTCCAGGCCGAACGCCGCCAGCCCGATCATCCAGGCCACCGCCGGAATCGCTGCGAGGGGCAGCACGTGGCCCACGAGCACGCCGAGCGCGGCCGGCCGATCGCGCGCGATCGCGCCCCACTCGCGCTCCGGCGCGAACGTCACCCGGAATGCGCGACCGAGCACGAACGAGGTCCCCGTCGCCCCGGCCGCCGCCCCCGAGGAAGGCGACACCCGACGCCGGCGCGCGCGGCGCTCAGCCGCCCAGGTGGGTCGCGGCGAACGCGCTGGCCCGATCGCGGAAGACCTGGGCCTTCTGCGCCCCGCGCACCGCCGCGAGCATGCCGGCGCAGCGCTCGGCCGCCGCGGTGAACTCGGCGGGCGTGCGCGCCTTCTCGAGCGCGCCCGTGACGAGATCGGCGTCGGGGCCGAGGTGGTCGTGAAGGAACCGCGTCAGCACCGACAGGGCCTCGGCACGCGACTGCGGCGCGGTCGGCGGCCCGGCGACTGCGATGGCCGGCGGCGGCGCCGCAGCGGAGGGCGCGGTCGACCCGCTGCCGGCGCGCCTGACCTCGACGAACCCGCCGCGCACGAGCGCATCCAGCGCCGCGGCGATCTCGGGGATGCCGCCGAACTTCGCCACGATGTCGCCGACGGACGCGACCCCGTCGACCATGATGAGGATCGTGCGCTGCTTCTGCGGCAGGCCGTGCGCGCGCGACTTGACCTCCTCGAGGCCCTTCGCGGTCTTCGCGAGCACGGCGCTGCGGTCCATGTCGCCCCCTTGCCGTCGTTCTCCCGGCGACTGCGTATCGTTCGTGTCGTGCGGCCATTATTGCCAGCGCCGGCGCGGGGAGCAACCCGGCCGCACGGGCGAATGCGCGAAACGACACGGGCAGACGGAGCGCGCGGCCGCTATGCCGCCGGCCGGAGACGCTCGGGCGCGCCCGCGGCGCGCGGAAAGGCGACGCGCGCCACCGTCCCGCGCTCGCGCGGATGCGGCAGCAGCGCCACGCTCGCGCCGTGCAGGTGGGCGATGCCGCGCACGATCGGCAGCCCGAGCCCGGAACCCTCGGCCCCGGTGCCGAGGACGCGGTAGAAGCGCTCGAACACGAGCTCGCGGTCGCTCTCCGCGATGCCGATCCCCGTGTCCTCGATCTCGAGCGTCACGCCCTCGCCCGCGGCGACGCGCACGGTCACCCGCCCGCCGGCCGGGGTGTAGCGGATCGCGTTGTCCACGAGGTTCGCGAGCAGCTCGCGCAGCAGCGCCGCGTTGCCCTCCACCCAGGCGGGCGCGTCGGCCGCCTCGAACCCGAGGTCGATGTCCTTCTCCTGGGCGCGCGGCACCCATTCGCGCGCCACGTCGCGCACGAGCCGGTCGAGGTCGAGCGGCTGCAGCGCGGGCGGGGCATCGCTGTCGGTGCGCGCGAGCGCGAGGAGCTGGTTGATCAGGTGCGCGGTGCGGTCCGCGCTGGCGACGATCTGCCGCATGGCGTGCTGGAGGTTGACCGGGTCGCGCTGGCGCATCGCGATCTCGGCCTGCATCTTCAGGCCGGCGAGCGGGGTGCGCATCTGGTGCGCGGCGTCGGCCACGAAGCGCTGCTGGGCGCGCAGGCTGGCGTCGAGCCGCGCGAGCAGCTCGTTGAACGCGCCGAGGAGCGGGCGCACCTCGTCCGGCGCCCCCGCCTCGTCGATCGGGGCGAGGTCGCCGGGCTTGCGCCCGTGGATGGCCGCAGTGAGATCGTTCAGCGGCTCGATGCCGCGGGTGAGCCCGAGCCACACGAACAGCAGCGCCACCGGGACGATGAGGAACTGCGCCGCGAGCACGTCGCCGATGATCTCGCTCGCGAGGCGGCTGCGCTTGCGCACGGTCTCGGCCACCTGCACCAGGGCGGCGCCGCTCATGCCCGGCACCTGCGCGAACATGTACGCCACGCGCAGCTCGGCGCCCGGAATGTGGTCGTCGCGGAAGTACACCCGGTGCGGCTCCATCTCCGGGGTGAACTCGGCCGCGGGCAGCGCCGCCTCGCCGCCGACGAGCGCGTTGCGCTGGTCGCGCACCTGGAAGTAGGTCGCGTCGTCGTCGTCGGCGCGCACGATCACCGCCGCCGCCGCAACGTCGTTCACCGCCAGCTGCCCGGCGGCGAGATGGAGCTGCTTGGAAACCGCGACGACGCTGTCGCGCAGCTCGCGGTCGTACGCGTTGTTGGCGATCGAGTACGCGAAGAAGTACTGGATCGCCATGCTGACCGGCCACAGGATCAGCAGCGGCGCGAGCGTCCAGTCGACGATCTCGCCGAAGACCGACTTCTGGCTATGTTGCTTTTCGCGCGCCATCGGCGGCCTTCTCGAGGCAGTAACCGAGGCCGCGCACCGTCGCGATCTTGACGCCGCCGGGCTCGAGCTTCCTGCGCAGGCGGTGGATGTACACCTCGACCGCGTTGGTGCTCACCTCCTCGCCCCACTGGCACAGGAGATCGACGATCTGCTCCTTGTTCACCATCCGCCCCGGGCGCTGCAGCAGGATCTCGAGCAGCGCGAGCTCGCGCGCGGAGAGGTCGAGCATCCGCCCGCGGATCGCGGCCACCTTGCCCACCTGGTCGTAGGCGAGCTCGCCGTGCCGCAGCACCACGGCGCTCGCCGCCTGCCCGCGCCGCGTGAGCGCGCGCACGCGCGCCTCGAGCTCCTGCAGCGCGAACGGCTTCGCGAGATAGTCGTCGGCGCCCAGGTCGAGGCCGCGCACGCGGTCGTCGACGCCGTCGAGCGCGGTGAGGATCAGGACCGGCAGCGCGGAGCCCCGCCCGCGCAGGCGCTTGAGCACCTCGAAGCCCGAGATGCGCGGCAGCCCGACGTCGAGGATCAGCAGGTCGAACTGCGCCGTGGCGAGCGCCGCGTCGGCCGCCGCGCCGTCCTTCACGCAGTCCACCGAGTAGCCGGACTGGCGCAGGCTACGCGTGAGGCCGTCCGCGAGGACCGCGTCGTCTTCGGCGATCAGGATCCGCACCGCTGCACTCCCCCTGCCCCGGCCCCCTGCGCTGCCCCATGACGGGCCGCGGGCCAGTGTAGCAAAGGGCACGCTGCGGCTGGATCGCCCCGGCACGATCTGTCACGATGGGCGGCATCCCCGGAAAGGAGCAGTCGATGGCGCCATCGGTCAATCGTCAGGTGCGGCTCCGGGAGCGCCCGGCCGGCATTCCGCAGGCGGGGCACTTCGAGCTCGTCACGGCGCCGGTGCCCGCACTGAGGGACGGCGAGTTCCTGGTCCGCAACGATTTCCTCTCGGTCGACCCGGCGATGCGCGGTTGGGTCAGCGCGGTCGCGAACTACTCGCAGCCGGTGGGCATCGGCGAGGTGATGCGCTCGGTCGCGGCGGGCGAGGTCGTCGCCTCGCGCCACCCGGGCTACGCGTCGGGCGACCGCGTGATGGGAGTCTTCGGCTGGCAGGAGTTCGCGGTGAGCGACGGCAGCACGGTGACGCGCAAGGTCAGGGAGACCGACCTGCCGCTTTCGGCGTCGCTCGGCGTCCTCGGCCTCAACGGCATTACCGCGTACTTCGCGCTGCTCGAGGTCGGCGCGCCGCGACCGGGCGAGGCGGTGGTGGTCTCGACCGCCGCGGGCGCCGTCGGCGCGACGGTCGGGCAGATCGCGCAGCTCGCGGGCTGCCGGACCGTGGGCATCGCCGGCGGCCCGACCAAGGTCGCACTGTGCCGCAATGAATTCGGCTACGACGCCGCGATCGACTACAAGGCCGGCAACCTCGACGCCGCGCTCGGGCAGGCATGCCCGCGCGGGATCGACGTCTACTTCGACAACACCGCGGGCCCGATCAGCGACGCGGTCCTGCGCCACCTGGCGATCGGGGCGCGCATCGTCATCTGCGGCACCGCTTCGGTGGCGAGCTGGGACCCGCCGCCGACCGGGCCGCGCGTCGAGCGCCACCTGCTCGTCAAGCGCGCGCGCATGCAGGGCTTCATCGTGTTCGACTGGCAGCGCCGCTACGAGGAGGCGGTCGGCCGCCTCGCCGACTGGGTGCGCGCCGGGAAGCTGCGCTACCGCGAGGACATCCTCGACGGCATCGAGCAGGCGCCGGGCGCGATCGCCGGCCTGTACCGCGGCGAGAACCTCGGCAAGCGCCTGATCAGGCTACGCCACGGCTGAACGAAAACGGCCCCGCGATCGCGGGGCCGTTCGTACCTCTGACTTCGGGGAGGGAGGGTAACGGGAGGGAACCGGCCGGTTCCCTCCTGTTCGTCTTCTTCTCCGGCCATGCAAGGCGCCTTGGCGACTTGCGTGGCCCGGAGGGAACCTCGGTTCCCTCCCGTTCGTTACCTTCCAGATGGATATGGACCTCGAATCGCACGCGATACGCGCGCGATTACATATCCATATCCATCCCGCCCATGCCGCCCATGCCGCCGTGGCCGTGGCCGCCGCCGCCCTTGGGCTTGTCCTCGACCATCTCGGCGACCGAGACGTCGGTGGTCAGCAGGAGACCCGCGACCGACGAGGCGTTCTGCAGCGCGGTGCGCGCGACCTTGGTCGGGTCGACCACGCCCATCTCGACGAGATCGCCGTACTCCTCGGTCTGGGCGTTGAAGCCGAAGTTGCCCTTGCCCTCGACGATCTTGTTCAGCACGACGGAGGGCTCGACCCCGGAGTTGGCGACGATCATGCGCAGCGGCTCTTCGAGCGCGCGCGACACGATCTTGATCCCCGCGTCCTGGTCGTGGTTGTCGCCCTTGAGCTTGTCCAGCGCCTTGCGGGCGCGGATCAGCGCGACGCCGCCGCCGGCCACGATGCCCTCCTCGACCGCCGCGCGGGTGGAGTGCAGCGCGTCCTCGACGCGGGCCTTCTTCTCCTTCATCTCGACCTCGGTCGCGGCGCCGACCTTGATCACCGCCACGCCGCCGGCGAGCTTCGCCACGCGCTCCTGCAGCTTCTCCTTGTCGTAGTCG
>JAGVSZ010000062.1 GCA_019137045.1 Betaproteobacteria bacterium | reverse complement strand
CTCGGTCGGCGTGGTGATCGCCTCGTCGTAGGCGTTGGTGTGCAGCGAGTTGGTGTTGTCGTAGGTCGAGATCAGCGCCTGCAGCGTGGTGCGGATGTCGTTGAAGGCGATCTCCTGCGCGTGCAGGCTGCGCCCGCTCGTCTGCGAGTGGAACTTGAGCTTCTGGCTGCGCTCGTTCGCGCCGTACCTGTTCTTCATCGCCACCGCCCAGATGCGCCGGGCGACGCGCCCGATCACCGTGTACTCCGGGTCCATCCCGTAGCTGAAGAAGAACGACAGGTTGGGCGCGAAGTCGTCGACGTGCATCCCGCGCGCGAGGTAGGCCTCCACGAAGGTGAAGCCGTTCGAGAGCGTGAAGGCGAGCTGCGAGATCGGGTTCGCGCCGGCCTCGGCGATGTGGTAGCCGGAGATCGACACCGAGTAGAAGTTCTTCACCCGGTTGTGGACGAAGTACTCCTGGATGTCGCCCATCACCTTGAGGCTGAACTCGGTGGAGAAGATGCAGGTGTTCTGGCCCTGATCCTCCTTGAGGATGTCGGCCTGCACCGTGCCGCGCACGTTCTCCAGCGTCCAGGCGCGGATCTTGGCGGTCTCGTCCTCGGTCGGCTCGCGCGCGTTGTCCTTGCGGAACTTGTCGAGGCTCTGGTCGAGCGCGGTGTTGAGGAACATCGCGAGGATGGTCGGCGCCGGACCGTTGATCGTCATCGACACCGACGTTTGGGGCGAGCACAGGTCGAACCCCGAGTACAGCACCTTCATGTCGTCGAGCGTCGCGATCGACACCCCCGAATTGCCCACCTTCCCGTAGATGTCCGGCCGCAGGTCCGGGTCGAAGCCGTACAGCGTCACCGAGTCGAACGCGGTCGACAGCCGCTTCGCCGGCATGTCCTGCGAGAGCAGGTGGAAGCGCTTGTTGGTGCGGAACGGATCGCCCTCGCCCGCGAACATGCGCGTCGGGTCCTCGTTCTCGCGCTTGAAGGCGAACACGCCCGCGGTGAACGGGAACGAGCCCGGCACGTTCTCGAGCATCAGCCAGCGCAGCTGCTCGCCGTGGTCCTCGTAGCGCGGCAGCACCACCTTGCGGATCGGCGTGCCCGCGAGCGAGGTGTGGGTGAGCCTGGTGCGCACCTCGCGGCCGCGGATCTTCACCACGTACTCGTCGCCCGAGTACGCCTTGCGCATCGCCGGCCACATGTCGAGGAGCTTGCGCGCGCGCGCGTCGAGGCGGGCCTCGCGCGCGGCCGCGAGCCGCTCGACCGTGTCGCGCGCCCCGTGCTTCTCGGTGCTGTCCGCCGCGAGCATGCGCACCGTCTCGCGCAGCTGCTGCACCTCGCGCGCGAGCTGCGCCTGCTCGCCGGCGTGCCTGCGGTACGCGCGCACCGTCTCGGCGATCTCGGCGAGGTAGCGCCCGCGCTGCGGCGGAATGACGACCGTCTGCTGGGTCGACTGCCGGGTGGCGACGAGCGGGAGGCGGCCCGGGGCGCGCTTCAGGCCGATCTCGACGAGCCGCGGCGCGAGCGCCTGGTAGAGCGCGGTGACGCCGTCGTCGTTGAAGCGGCTCGCCATCGTGCCGAACACGGGCATGTCCTCGGGCGCCTGGGCGAAGCGCTTCCTGTTGCGCTGCACCGTCTTGCGCACGTCGCGCAGCGCGTCGTGCGCGCCCTTGCGGTCGAACTTGTTGATCGCCACGAAGTCGGCGAAGTCGAGCATGTCGATCTTCTCGAGCTGGCTCGCGGCGCCGAACTCCGGCGTCATGACGTACAGGCTCACGTCCACGAGCGGGACGATCGCGGCGTCGCCCTGCCCGATGCCGGAGGTCTCGACCAGCACCAGGTCGAACCCGGCGACCCGGCAGGCGGCGATCGCGTCGCCGAGCGCAGCCGAGATCTCGGTCCCGGTCGCGCGCGTCGCGAGCGAACGCATGAACACCCGGGGCGAGTCGATCGCGTTCATGCGGATGCGATCGCCGAGCAGCGCCCCGCCGGTCTTGCGCCGCGACGGGTCGACCGCGAGCACCGCGATGGCGAGCGCGTCGCCGTGGTCGAGCCGGAATCGGCGCACCAGCTCGTCGGTGAGCGAGCTCTTGCCGGCGCCGCCGGTGCCGGTGATGCCGAGCGCCGGGACGCGCCTGGTGTCCGCCTCCTCGACGAGGGCGCGGCGCATCGCGCCGTCGTACACGCCCGCCTCGAGGGCGGTGATGAGCCGCGCGAGCGCGCGGCGGTCCCCGGCCCTGACCGCCGCGAGGTCGCGCGGCGCGTACTGCGCGAGGTCCTCGTCGCAGCGCCGGATCATGTCGTTGATCATGCCCTGCAGGCCCATCCTGGCCCCGTCCTCGGGGGAGTAGATGCGCGCGACGCCGTACTCGTGCAGCGCCGCCATCTCGGCGGGCACGATCACCCCGCCCCCGCCGCCGAAGACCTTGATGTTCTCGCCGCCGCGCTCGCGCAGCAGGTCGATCATGTACTTGAAGTACTCGAGGTGACCGCCCTGGTAGGACGACACGGCGACGCCCTGGACGTCCTCCTGCAGCGCGGCGGTCACGACCTCCTCGACCGAGCGGTTGTGCCCGAGGTGGATCACCTCGCAGCCGGAGGCCTGGAGGATGCGCCGCATGATGTTGATCGACGCGTCGTGCCCGTCGAACAGGCTCGCCGCCGTGACGAAGCGGATCTTGTGCCGCGCCTGGTAGGGCGTGAGCTGCTGGCTGACGGACAGGTCGGTCATGCGTGCGCCCCCGAGCGCGCGACAGGGCCGACAAGTGTACTGCGATCAGGGACTTGGGCGCGAACCGGCAATGCGTCCCGCGATCCGGGACCGGTTCAAGGACGGAACGGCCGCACGATCCAGTCGCGCAGGGCCACCAGCGCGCCGGTGGCGAGCGCGGCGGTGGCCGCGACCGCGACCAGGACGAGCCCGGTGAGCGTGGCGAGGACGACCGGAACGAGGACCCAGAACGGCGCGCGGGTGCGGCGCGTAGCGGCGTCTTCGATCCATTCGGCGTCGCGCAGCTCGAAGGTGCGCGGCGGGCGCGGGGACGAGGAAGGAGGCAGCGGCATGTGAGGCGCCATGTGGGGACGGATGGTTGGACTGCAAGATGCGGGATTGGTTGCCGGGCCGGCGGCGGGCCGGTACAGTGCCGCGCTCCCGGTTTGCGAGATCCTAATCCATGCGCCGTCGATCCGTCCTCCGCGCCGCCCTCGCCGCCCCCGCCGCCGCCGTTCTCGCCGGCTGCATGTCGGCGCGCACCTCGCTCGACGCGAGCTGGATCGACCCGCAGTACCGCCACGCCAAGTTCCGCAAGGTCCTGGTGCTCTCGGTGGCGAGCGACGAGTTCGCGCAGCAGTACTTCCAGCAGGACATCGCCGCCGCGATGCGCGCGCGCGGGATGAACGCCGTGGCCTCGGAGCGGTTCTTCACCCACCGCAGCCAGTCCGAGTACGCGCGCTTCATGCGCGCGATCGAGACCTCCGGCGCCGACGCCGTCCTCCTCGGCCGGGTGATCGGCGTCGACCAGAAGACGGGCACGATTCCGGGCATGCTGACCGGTCCGGCCGGGACGCCGGTCACCGAGACGGTGGGCCTCGAGAACGCGGTCGCGGCGACCTTCGCCCCCACGATGTACGTCCGCCCGAGCGACTACACGCTCACGACGGTGCTGGTCGAGACCGTGCTCTACGACCTCGCGACCCGCCGCGCGGTCTGGGCGGCGCGCACGCAGACCGACAACGCCGACCAGGGCGACCTGAAGCCGGCGGTGGCGCGCTTCGTCGGCGTGCTCGTGCAGGCGATGGAGCGCGACGGCCTGCTGTAGCGCGCAGCGGCCGCGGGCGCCGCCGGGCCGTTGATATACTGGTGCCATATCAAAGGCACCGGGGGAGAGCGCCATGGCCGAGGCGGCAGGGACGGAGCGCAAGAAGCGGACCATCACCGAGATCCGCGAGTCCAAGAAGACCGGCGAGAAGATGGTCTACACGTCGGTGCTCGATTACACGTCGGCCAAGTGGGCCGAGGCCGCGGGCGTCGACGTGTGCGTGGTCGGCGACAGCCTGGCGATGACCTGCCACGGCCATCCCAGCACCGTCCCCGCGACCATGGACATGATGGTGCTGCACTCGCAGGCGGTGCGCCGCGGCGCGCCGCGCACGTTCGTGCTCGGGTGCATGCCCTACCAGAGCTACCACACCGTCGACCGCGCGCTCGCGAACGCGACGCGCTTCATGCAGGAGGCGCTGGTCGACGCGGTCAAGCCGCAGGGCGGCAGGTCGCAGGCGCACATCCTGAAGGCGCTGGTCGACGCCGGCATCCCGACCGCCTCGCACATCGGGCTCACCCCGCACACGATCGCGATGTTCGGCGGCTTCAAGATCCAGGGCCGCACCGCCGACGCCGCGCTGAAGATCCTCGAGGACGCGTTCGCGATCCAGGACGCCGGCTGCTTCATGCTCGAGTTCGAGGCGGTGCCGGCGAAGATCGCCCGGGTGATCTCCGCCCAGCTCGAGATCCCGACCATCGGCATCGGCGCGGGCGCGGGCACCGACGGGCAGATCCTGCTCTCCTACGACCTCCTCGGCGTGTTCACCGACTTCAAGCCGAAGTTCACCAAGCGCTACGCCAACCTCACCGAGGTGGCGGTGGCGGGGCTGAAGGCGTACGTCGCCGACGTGAAGGCGGGCACCTTCCCCGACGACGACCACAGCTACGGCGTCGACGACAGGGAGTACGAGAAATTCCTCGCACTCGTGCAAAAGCGCCGCCACGCGTAGCGCGCCGGCGCGCGCGCGCCGGCGACGGCGGCGCCCAGCGCACCCTCACCGAGCGCGCGTACACGGCGCTCGAGGAGATGATCGTGCGGCTCGAGCTGCCGCCCGGCGCCGCGGTGTCGGAGGCGATGCTGTCCGGGCGGCTCGGCATCGGCCGCACGCCGATCCGCGAGGCGCTGCAGCGGCTCGCGCGCGAGCGCCTGGTGCAGATCCTGCCGCGGCGCGGGGTGATCGTCTCCGACATCAACGTGAAGGCGCAGCTGCGGCTGCTGGAAGTGCGGCGCGAGATCGAGCGGCTGGTCGCCCGCGGCGCGGCGCGCCGCGCCACCGACGAGGAGCGCGCGCGCTTCGCCGCGCTGGCAAAGGCGTTCGAGCAGGCGGCGCGCGGCGGCGACGACGTCGCCTTCCTGCGCATCGACCGCGAGTTCAACGAGCTCGGCCTGCGCGCCGCGCGCAACGAGTTCGCGGCGACCGCGATGACGGCGATGGCGGCGCTCTCGCGCCGCTTCTGGTACCTGCACTACAGGCAGGCGGCCGACCTGCCGGTGACGGCGAAGCTGCACGCGAACATCGCGCGCGCGGTCGCGCGCGCGGACGCGGCGGCGGCGGCCGCCGCGAGCGACGCGCTGCTCGACAACATCGAGGCCTTCACCCGGGCCACGGTCACGACCGACTTCTAGCCCCGCGCCCGGCCGCTGTTTGACCGAGGTCAAACGCCGGCCCCATCGCCGTGGCGGCGCGCGAGACATACTCCTAATATGTCAGCGTCCGGCGGATCCGCCGCCGGCGGTCTCGCGGGAGGTCGGACGCATGTTTACGCATCGGTCGCGCGTGCTGGCGGCGCTGCGCGGGGAGCCGGTCGACCGGCTGCCGTACGTCCCGCGCCTCGACCTCTGGTACCTCGCCAACTCGACCCGCGGCACCCTGCCGCCGCAGCACGCCGGCCGCGCCCAGAACGACATCGCGCGCGCCGAGGGGTGGACCCTGCACCACCGCTTCTGCGACGACCAGCTCGACCCCGTCTACCAGCCGCAGTACCTGCACCGCGGCATCAACGTCTTCTACAGCCGCGACATCCTGTTCGACACCGTCTTCCCGCGCGACGTGGAGATCAAGGTGCAGCGCACGGGCGCGCGCACGCGCGTCGAGTACCACACGCCGCTCGGGATGGTGAGCACCACGACCCACTACGACGTGCAGTCGCAGAAGAACGGCATCACCATCCCGGCGCTGGTCGAGCACCTGATCAAGACTCCGGCCGACTACGCGCCGGCCGGGTACCTGTTCGAGCACATGGACGTGGTCCCGAACTTCGAGCGCTACCGCCGCTGGGCGGCCGAGGACATGCGCGAGGACGGCCAGCCGGTGGCGATCGGCTCGCTCGACGCCTCGCCGTTCCACACCATCCAGCGCGACCTGAGCGACCCGACCCAGTTCTTCATCCACTACAAGGACCACTACGAGGCGATGCGCGGGCTCGCCGACCGCATCGCGCTGCTGCACGACAAGGAGCTCGCGCTCCTGCGCGACTCCCCGGCCGAGGTGGTGTGGTGGGGCGCGAACTTCGACGACATGCTCACCTACCCGCCCTACTTCGCGCAGGAGATCGCGCCCTGGATCCGCAAGGCGGCGGACCTGCTCGGCGCGGCCGGCAAGCTCGTGCTGTGCCACACCGACGGCGAGAACACCGGGCTGATGGACCTCATCCGCGACTCGGGAATGCACGTGGCCGAGTCGATCACGCCGGCGCCGATGACGCGCGTGACGATCGGGGAGTACTACCGGCGCTGGAGCCCGCGGCTGACGCTCTTCGGCGGCATCCCGTCGACCATCATGCTGCCGGGCACGGCGGAAGCCGACTTCGAGGGCTACCTCGACGCGTTCTTCCGCGCGGTGGCGCCGGGCACGCGCATGGTGGTGGGGATCGCCGACGAGGTGCCGCCCGAGGCGGTTTTCGCGCGCCTGCAGCGCCTGGGCGAGCGCATCGAGCGCGAAGGGCGCCTGCCGCTGCAGGCGGGCGCGTTCCGGCCCGTGGCCGCAGCGGCCGCGGCATCCGCGCCGCCGGCCGCCG
>JAGVSZ010000181.1 GCA_019137045.1 Betaproteobacteria bacterium | reverse complement strand
CCCCGAGCGCTACACGTGGTGGTCGAACCGCGGACGGGCGTGGGAGAAGAACGTCGGCTGGCGCATCGACTACCAGATCGCGACCCCCGGCATCGCCTCGCGCGCGCGCGCCGCGTCGATCTACGTGAACCGGCGGTTCTCCGACCACTCGCCGCTCGTGATCGACTACGACTACGAGCTGCGCTAGGGCCGGGAGGACAGGGCATGGAAAATGGAGCATGGGAAAACGGGACCACAGGCGCGGGTCGCGGAGCCGGTGACGCCGAGGCCTGCCGCCCGGCCCCCCGCCTCGTTCCGCCCCCGCCCGCGCGAGGTCCCCTCCACCCGCTCGCGGTGAAAGTCGACGATGGAGGACTGCCCAGCGCGTCCTTCTGCCTCGGCGTGCACATGGTCACCGCGTCCGGACCGTAGCCCTCGGCGATCCACCCCGCCGCCACCATGGTGTCGCGCACCCCCCGGTCGGTCACGTACCGGTGATTCGGGGACGTCGGCTCGAACACGCGATACACCGGCCTCCGATGCTCGGCGCACGCGCCGTTTGATTCCTCGTCGACGGCCGCGGCGCGCGGTACGCGGGGTCCCGAAAACGGCGGCAGGATCGTCTCCTCGATCTCGACGCGCGCGACGCGGCGTGTCGGCTCGCCGCGACCGGCGCCGGGCTCCCGATCACGAGCGTCCCGCGGGGCCGGGGACGCCGGTGCCCGGTCGCGGCATCCGTCGGCCGCCCCCCCAGGGCGACCGCGTCAGCGCCGGCGAGCGGCGGGACGCGAGGCGGCGCCCGTCGGCGTCGTCTCCCCGGCCGTCCTCGCGCCGCGTCGGAGGCGGCGCGGCACCTGAGACCCCTCGTCGTCCGGGCGCACGCGCGGCCCGACCGGGTCCTTCGCCGCGAGCCGGGAGATCTCGGCGAAGAACCGCCTCATCATCGGTCCGATCCGCTGCAGCTCGGTCCGATGCATCGCCGCCAGCGTCGCGAGCACCTGGCGGCCGCGCGCGGTGAGCCGCAACTCGACCTTCCGCCGGTCGGTGCTCGACACCACCCGGACGACCAGGGATTCCTGCGCCAGCCGGTCGACCAGGCCGACCGCGCTGTTGTGCTTGATCAACAGCTGCTGCGCGAGGTCGGCGATCGTCGCGTGCGCCCCCTCCGGCCAGCCGCGCAGCACGAGCATCGCGTGGTAGTGCTGCGCGGTCAGCCCGGCCGCGGCGGCGGCCTCCTCGCTGAAGTGCAGGAAGCCCCGCAGCGCGTGCCGGAAGCCCGCCAGCTTCGCGTAGTCGCCCGTCGTCAGCCGGTACTGCCTCTCGGCGCGCTTCAGTTGCACGGCACCTCCCTCCAGGCCGCGATCTTGCCACACGCGCGCCGGAAATCCGGTAATATCGTGCCCCGATACATCTTGATGTATCGTCCCGCGATATAATACGGAAGCCGTCGACCGGCTGCGCGGGCCAACTCCAGGAGGATCGCCATGTCGAAGACCGGGAATACCCCGCGCGGCGTCGACCGCCGCGACTTCATCCGCATCGGGCTGGGCGCCGCGGGCGGCCTCGCGCTGCCCGCGGGACTCGCCGGCCCGGCCCGTGCCGCCGTCCACCCGCCGATCGGCACCTGGCCGGCCGGCTCTTCCGGCGGCACCGTGTACGCCGGCGCGGCCGTCCCGCTGACCGGGAGCTACGCGGAACAGGGCGCGGACGAGCTCAAGGGCATGCAGCTCGCCGTCGAGCACATCAACGAGGGACACCCGCTGATGAAGGTGCTCTCGCCCAGAACGAACAACGGCGTGCTCGGCAAGAAGCTCGTGCTGCTCTACGCCGACTCGGGCGCGAAGCCGAACGAGGCCGTGCAGGCCGAGCAGCGCTTCATCAGCGAGAACAAGGTCGTCGTGATGACCGGGTCGACGTCGAGCGCGGTCGCCGTCGCGATGAACAAGCTGGCCCAGCGCGAGAAGGTGCTGTACTTCGCCGGGATCTCGGGCTCGAACGACACCACCGGCAAGGATTGCGTGCGCTACGGATTCCGGCAGAACTTCTTCGGCCATCCCGCTGCGGCGGCGCTCGGCCCGGTGATGGTCAAGCAGTTCGGCAAGAACCGCAAGGCGGCGTTCATGACGCCGGACTACACCTACGGGCACACGGTGACCAAGTCGGTCAACGACTACCTGAGCCAGAACGCCGGATGGCAGATGGTGACCAACCAGGTCTCGCCGCTGGGGACGCAGGACTTCAGTCAGTACCTGATCAACATCGCCAACTCGGGCGCCGAGTTCCTGATCAACGTGAACTGGGGCCGCGACGCGGTGCTGTCGACGCAGCAGGCGCACCGCTTCGGCATCCTGCCGAAGATGACGCTGGTGATCCCCTACCAGATTCCGTTCCTCGCGCCGCAGGTCGGCGCCGACATCATGCAGGGCGTCTACGCGGCGACGGACTTCTGGTGGACGATGGGCGAGATGCCGCAGTACCCGAACGCGAAGATGTTCGTCGACGCCTTCCAGAAGAAATACGGATACCGGCCGGAGTGGGGCGCGGAGAACGGCTACGTCAGCTTCGCGCACTGGGCCCGGATGGTCGAGCAGGCGGGCTCGTTCTATCCGCCGGACGTCATCAGGACCTGGGAGAAGGGCGAGACGATCCCGTCGCTCGTCGGCCCGGTGCACTACCGGCCCCAGGATCACCAGTGCGTTCGCCCCGTGGTCATCGTTCGCGGCAAGAAGCCCGCGGACATGCGCAACAAGGAGGACTTCTGGGACGTGCTCGAGGTGGTGCCGGGCGAAGGCCTGATGCAGGCGCCCGACGCCTTCGGCTGCCAGCCGGGCGACTACACCTGACGTCGCCGCGCAAGCCCGCATCGACGCCGCGGGCGCCGTGACGCCCGCGGCGCCGCGCGAGCGGGGGACGATCGCATGATCACCTGGGGCACGTTCGTTTCGCAGCTGTTCAACGGTCTCGCGCTCGGCGCGCTGCTCGCGCTCATCAGCTCGGGGCTGACGATCATCTACGGCGCGCTCGGCGTGCTGAACCTCGCGCATGGCGCGATGTTCATGCTCGGCGGCTACGCCGGCTACGTGGCCTACGCGCACACCGGCTCGTTCGTCGCCGCCGTCGTCGCCGGGTCGGTCTTCATGCTCGTCCTCGGCGTGGTGCTGGAGCGCCTGGTCATCCGCCACTTCTACAAGCGCTCTCCCGAGGACCAGCTGCTCGTCACCTTCGGCCTGGGCATCGTGTTCGTCGAGGTCGTCCGCCACTTCTTCGGCAGCCTGACCCGGACGCTGCCTTCCCCGGGGCTCGTCTCGGGGATCACCAATCTCGGCTTCATGTACTACCCGACCTACCGCCTGGCGCTCGTGGGGATCGTCGCCCTGGCGCTGCTCGCGCTGTTCCTGCTGCTCTACAAGACCCGCCTGGGGATGACGGTGCGCGCCGGCATCGAGGACCCGATCATGGTCGACTCGCTCGGCATCGACATCGGCCGCGTGCTCATGCTCGTCTTCGGGATCGGCGCGATGGCCGCGGGATTCGCCGGCGTCGTCAACGCTCCGGTGGTCTCGATCGCCCCCGACATGGGCGAGGCGATACTGGTGCAGACCTTCGTCGTCGTCGTGATCGGCGGCGTGGGCTCCTTCCCCGGCGCGATCCTCGGCGGCCTGATCGCCGGCGAGATCGTGAGCCTCACGTCGATGTTCGACCCGGCCTATTCGCAGATCATGCTGTTCGCGGCGATGACGCTCGTGCTGGTGCTGCGCCCGCGCGGCCTGCTCGGCGTGAAGGGCCGCGAATGAACGCCCACCGGCTCGGCACGACGCAGCGGCGCTTCGTGGTCGAAGGGCTGGTGGCCCTGGCGCTCGTCGTCGCGCCGATCGTGCTGCCGATGCTCGGGGCCGCGCCCAACACCGTCAACCGGATCCTGGTCTGGGGCCTCTTCGGCCTGGGCTTCGACATCCTGTTCGGCTACACGGGCCTGCTGTCGTTCGGACAGTCGGCGCTGTACGGGACGGGCGGCATGGTCGCCGCCTACCTGCTCACCAAGGGCGGGTTTCCGCACGTCGTTGCCGCGCTGACGATCGGCACGCTCGCCGCCGCCGCCGTGGGCTACCTGGTCGGCCTGATCGCGCTGCGCCGCACCGGCATCTACTTCGCGATGATCACGGTGGCGATCGCCGAGGTCTTCTTCTTCCTCGAGTTCAACCCGCTGGCCGAATGGACCGGCGGCGAGAACGGGCTGCCCGGCGTACCGGTTCCGTCGATCGACCTCGGATTCACGACGGTCGTATTCGAGAGCGGATGGCAGCAGTATCCGTTCATCGCGTTCTGGTATTTCGTCGGCTTCGTCGTCGCGCTGCGAATCGTCCGATCGCCGGTGGGCGCGGTGCTCCTCGCCATCCGCGAGAATCCGCTGCGCGCGGCGGCCGTGGGCCACAGCGTGCACGGCTACAAGCTCGCGGCGTTCGTCATCGCCGCCGCGTACGCCGGCCTGGCCGGCGGACTGCTGGGCTTGATGCAGGGCTTCATGCCGCCGGACGCGTTCATGTTCCATACGTCGGGCGAGCTCGTCATCCAGACGGCCATCGGCGGCAGCGGAACGCTGTTCGGTCCCCTCGTCGGCGCCGCGGTGTGGCTGTTCCTGCAGGACTTCCTGCAGTCGACGCTGAACATGGGCGCGAGCTGGAAGCTGGCCCTCGGCATCGTGTTCGTGCTGCTCGTGTGCTTCCTGCGCCGCGGCATCGTCGGCGCGGTGTTCGACCTGCTCGCGCGGATCCGGCGCGCGATACCGTCGGATGCGGCCGCGCCCGGGCGCGCAGGACGCGCACGCCCTGCCGCCGCCGACGCCGCGCCGGCCGTGTCGCTGCGCCGGCGTCCCGCCCTCGGCGACGGGCCGATCCTCGAGGTCAAGGGCCTGACCAAGCACTACGGCGGCGTGCTGGCGAACACCGACATCGACTTCAGCGTCCGACGCGGCGAGATCCGCGGCATCATCGGCCCGAACGGCGCCGGCAAGAGCACTTTCTTCAAGATGCTCACCTGCGAGGTGCCGCCGACGTCGGGACGGATCGTGTTCGAAGGCCGCGACATCACCGGCAAGAGCGTGACCGAGGTCTGCCAGCTCGGGCTCACGAAGAGCTACCAGGTGAACCAGCTGTTCGACAAGCTCACCGTCCGAGGCAACGTCACCATCGCCGCGCTCGCGGAGCGGCGCGGCGAGTTCCGGCTCGACCTGCTCGCCCGGATCCGGCATATCCCGGGACTCGAGGCGCAGGTGGCGCACACGCTGGAGCTCGTCGGCCTGGCCGACCGTGCGGACACGCCGGTGGCGGAGCTCGCCTACGGCGAGAAGCGCCGGCTCGAAGTGGCGCTGGCGCTGGCCGCGTCGCCCAGCCTGCTGCTGCTCGACGAGCCGCTCGCGGGCATGAGCCCGGCCGAGCGCGTCGAGACCGTGAAGCTCCTGCGGTCGATCGCGAAAGGCCGGACGATGGTCATCATCGACCACGACATGGATTCGCTCTTCGAGCTGGTCGGGCGCGTGACCGTGCTCCAGGAGGGCCGCCTGCTCGTCGAGGGCACGCCCGAGGAGATCAAGAACGATCCGGTCGTCCAGGAAGCCTATCTCGGCGGCATGCACGCGGTGGAGGGGACGTGAGCCTGCTCGAGGTCAGCGGACTGAACAGCTACTACGCCGACTCGCACATCCTGTTCGACGTCGCGATGCACGTGGAGCGCCACGAGGTGGTCGCGCTCCTGGGTCGCAACGGCGCGGGCAAGAGCACGACGCTCAAGACGCTGATGGGCGTCGTCAAGCCGCGCTCGGGCTCGGTGCGGCTCGACGGCGCCGAGATCGCCGGGTGGAAGAGCCACAGGATCGCGCTCGCGGGCATGCAGCTGGTGCACGAGGAGCGGCGGATCTTCGGGAGCCTCAGCGTCGAGGAGAACATCGCGCTCGCGGCGATGACGGCCCGGTCGCGCTGGCCGCTCGGGCGGGTCTACGAGCTGTTCCCGCGCCTGAAGGAGCGCCGCCTGAGCAGCGGCACCGACCTGTCGGGCGGCGAGCAGCAGATGCTCGCGATCGCGCGCGCGCTCGTCCGCGACCCGAAGATCGTGCTGCTCGACGAGCCCTTCGAGGGCCTGGCCCCGGTGATCGTTCGCGACCTGCTCGACGTCTGCCGCAGGCTCGCCGCGGCGGGCCAGACGATCGTCCTGGTCGAGCAGAATCTCGCAGCGACGCTCGCGCTGGCGCAGCGCGTCTACATCATCAACAACGGACACATCGCGCACGAGGGGCCGGCGGAGGAGCTCCGCAGGCGGCCGGAGCTGCTGCAGCGGTACCTCGGCGTATAGACGGCCGCCAACGCAGCCTCGGTTGCGGCCGGCCGGCCCATTGCGCCGACGGCGGCGCTGCCCCGGCTTCCACGGGCGATGGCTGCGCGAGGGTGCCCGCGGCTCGGCGCCGACCGCGGCGTCGGAGCGCGCTCCCTCGCTCCCGGTGCTCCCGTTGCGGGCCGCCGACGGAGGGAGCTGCAGCACGTCCCCGCCATCGCCGACCGCGAGGCGAACGGTCCCGCAGGGGATCGACCGCTGCGCGTCGATGGCGAGATCCGCCGGCGCGGCCGCCGTTCGGCGACCGAACCCCGACGGACAGCGGCTCCAGCACCCCGCTCGCGGGTCCGGGGTGCCGATCGTGTTCTAGAATCCCGGCGGACTCGACCGCTCTCCCGGGCGAAGCGGCCGTCGTTCGAATGACGCCGAGACGAGCCGCCCGGTCCCCCCTTCGTGATCCGCCTCCGCAACCTGACGCTCGCCCGCGGCGCGCTGCGCCTCCTCGAGGACGCGACGCTGACCGTCCACGCCGGGCACCGGGT
>JAGVSZ010000141.1 GCA_019137045.1 Betaproteobacteria bacterium | reverse complement strand
CGCGCAGGTTGGCGAACTTGAACGACTCGAACGGTTTCTCCTCCCCGACGAAGAGGAGCGGCGGGTCCTCGCTGTAGTCGAGGGTGGCGAAGCGGCCGTCCTCGCCGCGCAGGTCGACGAACACCGCCTCCCAGCCCGCGCCGACCTTGAACGGCAGCTCGCCCTGGCCGGCGATCACGTTCGCGCGCTCGATGTTCGCGACCTCGTAGCGGCGGCCGTCGAGCTGCGCGGCGCGCCCGACCGCCATCTTGTCGAGCGGCGGAAGGCCGCCCGTGCGGCGCAGGAAGGTCATGAGGTAGGTCCCCATGGCGTCCGAGAGCCAGCCCGTGCGCTGGTTGTCGAAGAGCGCGTACCACTCGTTCCACGCGCCGGCCCCGTAGCGGTACTGGATGCGGCCGATGAGCGCGAAGTGCACGCCCTTGTAGCGCCCCTCGGTGCCGAGCTGCAGGGGCGAGGCGTCCTCGGCGAGCTCGGCCTGCTTGCCGATGTCCGCGAGCTGCGCGCCCTGCTTGACGAGCGTCGAGCGGCAGAACTCGCAGATGGCGACGATGGACTGGGCGCCCCGGAACCGGATCGGCGCGCCGCAGGAAGGGCAATTCGCGGTAGCCACTCGTTATGCGTTATGACCGCGGTGGTGATGCCGGGCGCGCCCCCGCGCGCCCGGAAGAGCGCTACATCTTGCTCAAGAGCTCGGCCTTCTTCGCGTTGAACTCGTCCTCGGTGATCACGCCCTTGGTCTTGAGGTCGTGGAGCTTCTCGAGGAGGGCCATGGCGTCCTGCGACGACTTCGTCCCCGCCGGGGCGGCCGCACCCGCGGCGCCCTGCGGCGGCATGGCCTGGCCGATCGCCTGGCCCATGGCCTGGCCGATCCCCATGCCGGCGCCGAGGCCCGCGCCGATGCCGGCGAGCCCGCCCTCGTTCGCGGCGGCGGTGCCGATGTTCGACGCCACCTCGTACTGGGTGTAGCGCTGCATGTCGCCGACCATGTTCATCGCGATGCGCTTGTCGAGCACCTTCTGCAGCTCCTCCGGCAGCGACAGGTTCTCGACCACGAAGCCGTCGAGCTCCAGCCCGAAGCGCGCGAAACCCTCGCCGACCTTGGCCTTGAGCTGCGCGGCGAACTCGTCCTGGTTCGCGGCCATGTCGAGGAACGGCACCTGCGACTCGGCGAAGAGGTCGGTGATCGAGCCGACCACGGTCGAGCGCAGCTGACCGGAGAGGTCGTCGACCGTATAGCGCTCGCGCGTCCCGCTGACGTTCAGGTGGAAGCTCTTCGGGTCCTTGATGCGGTAGGAGTAGATCCCGAACGCGCGCAGGCGAATCGCGCCGAACTCCTTGTCGCGGATCGTGATCGGGTTGGGCGTGCCCCACTTCTGGTCGACCTTGAGGCGGGTGCTGAAGAAGTAGACGTCGCTCTTGAAGGGCGACTGGAAGAGCTTGTCCCAGTTCTTGAGGTAGGTGAGGACCGGGATCGTCTGGGTGGTGAGCTTGTAGCGCCCCGGCCCGAACACGTCGGCGACCTTGCCCTCGTCCACGAACGCGGCCATCTGCGACTCGCGCACCGTGAGCTGCGCGCCGTACTGGATCTCCATGTCCTGCATCGGGAACCGGTACGCGAGCGTGGTCTCGTCGTCCTCGGTCCAGTGGATGACGTCTACGAACTGCTTCTTGATGAAGTCCATCAGCGCCATGGCGGCCTCCGGTCGGGGGAGCGAAGCGACTGGCGAGTCTACTCCGGTCGCGGCGCGGTACGATTGGCGCCGCGGAACCGGGGAGGAAGAATGGCGCAAACGCCTCGCAGACGATCCAGGGTGCGGCCGGTCTGGGAGCGCGGCTACCTCTCGCACGGTCTGTGGGCGGGCAAGCGGCGCGTGGGCATCGTGCGCATGGAGAAGAGCGCGCGGCCCGAGGCGCGGTACCGCTGGGAGGCGGGGACGCTCGCCGGCGGCGCCGCCACGCTGAAGGAGGCCAAGCGCGCGGTCGAGCAGGCGGTGCTGGTGGGAGCGATGCAGCTGCCGCTCTTCGACCCGCCGCAGCGGGATTAGCCCTGCCGCGGCGCCGACCTTCCATCGCGTTGCGCCGGGGCACCGGCGGCGCGCCTCAGCGGCCCGATGCGAGCCGGTGCGCCTGGCGCGTGGTCTCCGGCAGCCGGTAGCGCGTCGTGCAGGCGAGCGTCCAGCGCAGCGCGGACTCGAGGCTCACCCGATGGCCGATGGAGACGTACAGCGGCTTCACGCCGGCGCGGGTGCGCAGGACCGCCCCGATCGTCTCGTCGGCGCCCGTTCCGTCGCCGTCGATGGGCGCCGCGCGCAGGGGCGTCCACGCGCCGCGGCGGTTCGCCGGCGCCCGGTGGACGCCGACGAGCCGCGTCTTGGCCACCCCGATCGACGGGCAGTCGAGGAGCAGGCCGATGTGGCTCGCGATCCCGAAGCGGCGCGGGTGCGCGACCCCGTGGCCGTCGTAGAGGATGAGGTCGGGCGCGGTCCGCAGCCGCGCGAACGCCGCGAGCGCCGCCGGCGCCTCGCGGAACGAGAGCAGGCCCGGCACGTACGGGAATCGGGTCGGAACGCGGACCACCGCCTGCTCCACCAGCGCGAGGCCGGGATGGTCGAGCACCGCGACCGCCGCGCGGGTGACCCGGCCGTCGGCCTCGAACCCCACGTCGACGCCGGCGACGCGGCGCACTGCGCCGACCCGGTCCGCGCGCTCGACCCGAGCGCGCAGCCGCGCCTGCAGGGCCATCGCCTCCTGCGGCGCGAGGTCCCAGCCGTGGAGGGGCCGCGCCTTCACGCGCGACGCGTCAGAGGTAGCGCTCGCCGAGCCACCACGCGATCCCGGCGAAGAAGGCGGAGCACGGGATGGTGAAGATCCACGCCCACACGATGTTCCCGGCCACGCCCCAGCGCACCGCCGAGAGCGTGCGCACCGAGCCGACCCCGACGATCGACCCGGTGATCGTGTGGGTGGTGGAGACGGGAATCCCGAGCCAGGTCGCGATGAACAGCGTGACCGCGCCGCTCGCCGAGGCGCAGAAGCCGCCGACCGGGCGCAGCTTGGTGATGCGCATGCCCATCGTCTTCACGATGCGCCAGCCGCCGAACAGCGTGCCCAGTCCCATCGCCGCCTGGCACGCGAGCACCACCCACAGCGGCAGCGGATCCGCGCTCCCGACGACCTGGCCGGCGATCAGCAGCATCCAGATGATCCCCATGGTCTTCTGGGCGTCGTTGCCGCCGTGGCCGAGGCTGTAGAACGCGGCCGAGACGTACTGCAGGACGCGGAACCAGCGATCGACGCGGCGCGCCGCGACCCGGAACATCAGCCACGACACCGCCACCACCAGCGCGGCGCCGAGCAGGAAGCCGACCGCGGGCGAGAGCACGATCGCCGCCGCGGTCTTCAGGAACCCGGCCGCGATGAGCGTGCTCACGCCGCCCTTCGTGACCGCGGCGCCGGCGAGGCCGCCGATGAGCGCGTGCGAGGAGCTCGAGGGGATGCCGTAGTACCAGGTGATCACGTTCCAGGCGATCGCCCCGCACAGCGCGCCGAACACCACGCGGTGGTCGACGACCGCGGGGTCGACGATGCCCTTGCCGACGGTCGTCGCCACCGCCACGCCGAAGACGAGGAACGCGACGAAGTTGAAGAACGCGGCCCACAGCACCGCGTGCTGGGGCCGCATCGCGCCGGTCGAGACGATGGTCGCGATCGAGTTCGCCGCGTCGTGGAAGCCGTTCATGAAGTCGAACGCGAGCGCGAGCGCGACCAGGAACACGATCACCTCCAGGCTCATCGCGGCGCGTTCCCGGCCCGGCCGGCGCTCAGGCGTTCTCGAGGACGATGCCCTCGATGATGTTCGCCACGTCCTCGCAGCGGTCGGTGATCTGCTCGAGGATCTCGTAGATCGAGCGCAGCTTGATGATCTGCTTCGCGTCCGGCTCCTCGCGGAAGAGCTGCGCGATCGCCGTGCGCATCACCCGGTCGGCCTCCGATTCGAGCTTGTCGATCTCGGCGCACGCCGCCATGATCGCGCGCGGATCCTTCAGGTTGGAGAGCCCGCCCACACCGGCCTCGACGTTCTCGGCGCAGCCGACGCAGATCTCGGCCAGCCGCTTCATCTCGGGCGTGGCGGTGCGCACGTCGTACAGGTTGATCGACTGCGCGCAGTCCTCGATCAGGTCGAGGATGTCGTCCATGCGCGTCACGAGCTGGTGGATGTCGTCGCGGTCGAGCGGCGTGACGAACGTCCGATGCAGCGTCTCGATCGTCTCCTGGGTGATCTTGTCGCCGCGCTTCTCGATCGTCTCGATCGCGAACGCGCGCCGCTCGAGGTCGTCGAAGCTCTCCATCAGCGAGACGAGCTCGCGGCTCGCCTGCACCGCCTCGCCGGCGAGCGCGTTGAAGAGGTCGAAGAACCTGCCCTCGAAGGGCAGAAGCCGGCCGAACATGCGTCCCCCTTTGCGCGCCGGTGGCCCGGCGCCGTTGCGGGGCGGATTCTACCGGCTGGGGCCGCGCGCGCCGGCTCAGGCTTTCTTCGCCCGGGCGAGGAACCGCTTGCGGAACTTCTGCACCTTGGGCGCCACCACCCACATGCAGTAGGGCTGGCCCGGGTTGTTCCTGAAGTACTCCTGGTGGTAGCCCTCGGCGAGCCAGAAGTCCGCGGCCGGCGTGACCTCGGTGACGATCGGCGCGTCGTAGACCTCCCGCTGCAGCGCCGCGATCGTCTCCGTCGCGACGCGCTGCTGCGCCGGCGAGTGGAAGAAGATCGCCGAGCGGTACTGCGTGCCGACGTCGTTCCCCTGGCGGTTCGGCGTCGTCGGGTCGTGGATCACGAAGAACACCTCGAGGATCTCGCGGTACGCGATGCGCGCGGGGTCGAAGGTGACGCGCACCACTTCCGCGTGTCCGGTGTCGCCGCCGCACACCGCCTCGTAGGTGGGCGCGCGCGTGTCCCCGCCCATGTAGCCGGACTCCACCGACTCGACGCCGGCGAGCTCGTCGTACACCGCCTCCAGGCACCAGAAGCAGCCGCCGCCGAGCGTCGCGACTTCCTTGCCGGCGGGGATCTCGGTGGGCGGAATCGGGCGAGCGGTCATCGTCGTTGCTCCGGAGGGTGGCGCAGTGTTGGTCGCGCGCGCGCGCGCTTCCTTGCGCCGCAGAGGGAGGGACCGGAACCCGGTCGCATCGTTCCCGCGCGGCGCGCCGGGGCGAATTCTGCACCGGTCCGGCAGGCGCGCTGCGACTGTGACAAACTTCACGTCCGGACCACGATAGGTAGGGGTCGGGTTCCCTTCGACCACTAGATCTAGGGCCTTGAATCTGGCGGCATTTTCCCGGCGCTGGCGTTCTTCGAGTTAAAGCGATACCTTAAGTGACGTCATCGATGTGCTTGATGTGGCTCACGTCATGTTCAGCTGCCGACTGCGAAATTTCCGTCCGGGGCGGGGAGGCCACGCGGCGCGCCGCGCGGCGTATCCTTCTCCGCTCGTCCTCTGGCACTCCACAACAATACAGGGATAACTATGCAACCAGCTGAAATTACAAAGGATTCCACCAGCGCCAGCGCTGCGACCCTGCCCGAGCAGGAAATCGCGGAGGAGGTGCTCCTGGAGAAGTACGCGAAGGGGACGGAGCGCACCGCGACCGACGTCCGCCGCCGCGTGGCGCGGGCGCTCGCGACGGTGGAGGCGGAGGACAAGCGCGCGCAGTGGGAGGCGCGGTTCCTCGAGGCGCAGGAGCGCGGCTTCGTGCCCGCGGGGCGCATCAACTCGGCCGCGGGCACGTCGCTCACCGCGACGCTCATCAACTGCTTCGTCCAGCCGGTGGGCGACTCGATCACCGAGGTGGTGGACGGCCGCCCCGGCATCTACACCGCGCTCGCGGAGGCCGCCGAGACGATGCGCCGCGGCGGCGGCGTGGGCTACGACTTCTCCTCGATCCGCCCGCAGGGCGCGCTCGTGCGCGGCACGATGTCGCGCGCGAGCGGCCCGGTCTCGTACATGAAGGTGTTCGACGAGTCGTGCGAGACGGTGGAGTCCGCCGGCTCGCGCCGCGGCGCGCAGATGGGCGTGCTGCGCTGCGACCACCCGGACGTGGAGACGTTCATCCACGCCAAGGACGACGGCGAGCTCACCAACTTCAACGTGTCGGTCGGCGTCACCGACGAGTTCATGCGCGCGGTGGAGTCCGACGGCCAGTTCGAGCTCGTGCACAAGGCCGAGCCGTCGCAGGACACGAAGGCCGAGGGCGCCTACCAGCGCGCCGACGGGCTGTGGGTCTACCGCAAGGTGCGCGCGCGCGACCTGTGGGACCAGATCATGCGCTCGACCTACGACCACGCCGAGCCGGGGATCCTGTTCCTCGACCGCATCAACAAGGACAACAACCTCTACTACTGCGAGACGATCGAGGCCACCAACCCGTGCGCCGAGCAGCCGCTGCCGCCCTACGGCTGCTGCGACCTCGGCTCGATCAACCTGGTGAATTTCGTGCGCGCGCCGTTCAGCGCGGAGGCCGAGTTCGACTTCGCCGCGTTCGGCAAGGTGGTCGAGACCTCGGTGCGCATGCTGGACAACGTGCTCGACGCGACCCCCTGGCCGCTGAAGGCGCAGAAGGACGAGGCGGCGGCGAAGCGCCGGGTCGGCCTCGGCTTCACCGGGCTGGGCGACGCGCTCATCATGCTGCGCCTGCGTTACGACACGCCCGAGGCCTGCCAGATGGCCGCGCGCATCGCCGAGCACATGCGCGACCGCGCCTACGGCGCCTCGATCGAGCTCGCGCGCGAGCGCGGCGCGTTCCCGCTCTTCAACGCCGACCTCTACCTCGCGGGCGGGAACTTCGCCTCG
>JAGVSZ010000442.1 GCA_019137045.1 Betaproteobacteria bacterium | reverse complement strand
GATCCACGAGGGCATGCGCCGGGTGTTTCCTCCCGGGAGCCGCCTCCTGATCGAGGAGGAGACGCGGTCGTGCACGCCGATCGGGCCGGCGGACTTCTTCGGCCCGCTGCCCGGGCTGACCGGGCCCGTTCCCGGGGACCCGGGGATGAAGGGCGGGATGACGGCCGCGCCGGCCAAGACCCGTTGACGGCGGCGGTGTAGTCGGTCGCGCTCCGTAGCGCTGCGGCACGTGCGGCGCCTTGCCCGGGTGCTAACATGCTGGACGCATGGCCGAGCTCACCACGAAGATCCTGACCGAGATTCGCGACGAGCAGCGCGAGTTCCGCGCGGAGACGCGCGCGAATTTTGCGCAGGTCGAGGAACGCCTCACCTCGATCGAGCGCCACATGGCCGCAATGCTCGCGACGGCGCCGGTCGTGAACGAGCGAATCGACCGGCTGGAGGCGCGCGTGGCCGCGCTCGAGGGCCGCTCGTCGTAGTCTCTCCGGCGCGGCCGGCGCGATCACCCACGCGCCGGGCCCGGCGCTCCGTCACGTCGCTCGCTACTCGGCCTTGAACCCCGACGCCGCGACGATCCCGCGCCAGCGCGCGATGTCGGCGGCCATCACCTGCGCCAGCGCCTCCGGCGTCGTGCCGGTGGGCTCGATGCCGAGGGCGAGGAGCTTCTCGCGCACCGCCGGCGCCTGCACCGTCCTGGCGAACGCGTCCGACAGCCGATCGACCGTCGCCTGCGGCGTGCCCACGGGCGCGTACACGCCGTGCCAGCCGACGGCCTCGACCGCCGGATAGCCCTGCTCGCGGAACGTCGGCACCGCCGGGAGGAGCGGCGAGCGCTGCGCCCCCGAGACGGCGAGGATGCGAAGCCTCCCCGCGCGATGCAGCTCGAGGACATCGGCGAGCGCGCTGACGCTCGCCGCGATCCGGCCTCCCATCACGTCGACCTCGACCTGCGCGGTGCCCTTGTAGGGGACGTGCAGCAGTTCGATGCGGGCCGCCTGCGCGATCATCGTGCCGAGGAAGTGCGGCACGCTGCCCGCGCCGGGCGTGCCGAAGGTCGCCTGCGCCGGGTGCGCCTTTGCCCAGGCGACGAACGCGGCGAGCGAGCGCGCCGGATGCCCCGGGGCCACGGCGAACGCGTAGCCGAAGGTCGTGACCTGACCCACCGGCACGAGGTCCTTCACCGGGTCGAAGCCGGGGTCTCTGAAGACGAGCGGGACCATCACCGTCACTGCGACGGGCGCGAACAGCAGCGTCCTGCCGTCAGGGGCGCTGTGCCTGAGCGCCTCGACCGCGATGCGCCCGCTCGCGCCGGGCTTGTTGTCGACCAGGACGGGTTGCCCGACGCCGTCGCTCAGGCGCTCGGCGATCACCCGCGCAACGGTGTCGGAGGTGCTGCCCGGGGGAAGCACGACGAGCATCCGCAGCGGCTGCTTCGCCCGCGCCTGCCCCTGGGCGAGCGCCGGCGCCGCGCCGGCCACCGCGCCGGCGAGCAGCAGGCATAATGCGCGCCTCGCGCGCATGTCGTCCCGTCGAGCGCCCATCAGGGCGCGAAGGATACCCGCTCCGCCCTCCGCGATGCGCCAGCCACCGTCCGCCGCGGCGCTGTCCGAGTTCGAACGGTTCCTCGCCGAGCTGTCGGCGCGGTTCGTCAACCTGTCCGCTGCCGAGGTCGACGGCGCGATCACCGACGCGCTGCGCCGGAGCGTCGCGCTGTTCGGCGTCGAGCGCGGCGGGCTCATCGATCTGTCGGCGCCGGGTAACGAGGCCCGCATCACTCACTCGTGGGCGGCGGCGGGCATGAGGCAGGCGCGGCTCAGGACCATCGCGGGCGATTACCCCTGGGTGCTGGGGCGGCTGCGCGCCGGCAAGTCCGTCGTGCTCCCGCGCGTCGACGACCTGCCGCGCGCGGCGGAGACCGACCGCGCGTCGTTCCGGCGTGCGGGCGTGCGGTCCAATCTCTGCGTGCCGATGACGGTGGGCGGGCGGGTCGAGGCCGCGCTCACCTTCGGCCGCCTGCGGCGCGCGCGCGACTGGCCCGCCGACCTCGTCCTGCGGGCGGGTGCGCTCGCGACCGTCTTCGGCAACGCGCTCGCGCACAAGCGCGCGCACGAGACGGCCGAGACGGCGATCGCGTTCGAGCAACGCGTGTCGGCGACCCTCGGGGCGCTGCTCACCGCGGGTGCGGCCGAGCAGGATCGCGTGATCGAGTCGGGGCTCGCGGACCTCGCGCGCGTGTTCGGCGCCGAGCGCGCCACGCTGTGGCAGCGCGTGGCGGATACGGGCCGGTTCGTGAAGACGCACCGCTGGCTCGCTCCCGGGGTGCCGACGCCGCCCGGGGCGTTGGGCGTCGAGGTCACGCCGTGGGCGAGCGGCGAGCTCGCGCGCGGCAACGTCGTGCGCATCGGGAGCCGCGCGGTGCTGCCGCCCGAGGCGGCGGCCGACCGGGCGGGGCTGCACTCGCTCGGCATTCGCGCCGCCGTGGCCGTGCCGCTGTCGGTCTCCGGGACGGTCGTGGGTGCGCTTTCCTTCGCAACCGCGACGGACGATCCGGGCTGGCCCGAAGCGCTCACGCCGCGCATCCGGCTCTTCGGCGAGGTGCTCACCGCGGTGCTCGCGCGCCGGGCCGCCGAGAGTCGCGAGCAGGAGGCCCAGGCCCTCGCCGCGCACGCCGCCCGCGTCGGCACGATGGGCGTGGTGGCGGCCTCCCTCGTGCACGAGCTCACGCAGCCGCTCGCCGCGAGCCTCACGAACGCCGAGACCGCGGCGGAGCTGCTCGATGCGCCGGCGCCGGACCTCGACGAGCTGCGCGCCACGGTGGCCGACATCGTCGCCGACGACCGGCGCGTGGGCGAGCTCGTCCAGCAGCTGCGCCGCTTCCTGCGCCGGGGCGAGGTGCGGCGGGCGGCGCTCGAGCTGCGCGCGGTGGTGGACGAAGTCGCGCGTCTGGTCGCGAACGCGGCGGACGAGAAGGGCGTCGCGCTCGCGCTCGACGTGCCCGGCGCGCTGCCGCCGCTCGTGGCCGATCGCGTCCAGCTCCAGCAGGTGCTCCTGAACCTGCTCCTGAACGCCATCGACGCGGTCGCGGCGAGCCCCCCCGCCGTGCGGCGCGTCGCGCTCGTCGCGCGGCCGTCGCAGAACGGCGTGAGCATCGAGGTCGCCGACTCCGGGCCGGGGATGGACGAGGCCACGCGCAGCCGCGTCTTCCAGCCCTTCTTCACCACCAAGCCCGGCGGCATGGGGCTCGGCCTCGCGATCAGCCGCAGCATCGTCGCGGCGCACGGCGGCACGCTCGCGGTGCGCTCCGCGCCGGGCGAGGGCACAACCTTCCGGCTCGAGCTGCCCTTGCAGCCGCCCGAGGAGGTCGCACCGGCGCCGCACGCGCCGGCGCCGGGCGCGGCGTCCGGCACCGTGTTCGTCGTCGACGACGACGCGTCGCTGCGGCGCGCGGTCGAGCGCCAGCTCCAGGGCGCGGGCTACCGGGTGGAGGCGTTCGCCTCGGCGCAGGACTACCTGGAGCGCGCGCCGGAGGCCGGCGTGGCCTGCATCGTGAGCGACGTGCGCATGCCCGGCCTGAGCGGCCTCGACCTGCAGGCCACGCTCGCGCAGGCGAAGCGCGAGCTGCCGATGGTGTTCATCAGCGGACACGGCGACGCGCCGACCACCGTGCAGGCGATGAAGGCGGGCGCGGTGAGCTTCCTCGCGAAGCCGTTCACCAAGGACGAGCTGCTCGGCGCCGTCGCGGAGGCGCTGGCGCGCAGCCGCGCGGGCGCGCGCGCGCGGGAGGAGAGCGCCGCGCTGCGCGCGCGCTACGATTCACTCACCTCCCGCGAGCGGGAGGTGTTCGACCTGGTGGCCGCCGGCCTCCTGAACAAGCTCGTCGCCGACCGGCTCGGCATCGCCGAGAAGACGGTGAAGATCCACCGCGCGCGGGTGATGGCGAAGCTCGCCGCCGGATCGGTGGCCGACCTCGTGCGGATGGCGGAGCGGCTGGGGGTGCGCGGCGAGCGCGGGCACGCGGTCGATTCCGGCGGACGCGCTCTCGCAATGGGGGCGCGCGCGGCGGAGTAACGTTCTCGTCCGCGACGCAGTCGGCGCAGGCGCAGCGCCCTCGCGAAAGTCGTTCGCGCCGCAGCGCTCAGCGGCTCGCCAGCACCGGGCACAGCCGCGCCTCGATCAGGGCGTCGTCCGCGGTGACGAGCGTGAGACCGTAGACGAGGGCGGTCGCGACCAGGAAGCGGTCGACCGGATCGGGATGTGCGGGCATGATCTCGCGGCTGCGCGCCGCCACCTGAAACGTCAGCACCGCCTCCTGCACCGGACTCGAGGCGAGCGCCGCGGCCATCCACCGCTGCGGCTCGTCGTCCAGCCGCACGCGGCCGCGCTCGGCGAGGAGCAGGAGCTCCCAGACGCTGATCGGCGAGACCCACAGCTCGTTCCCGGCTCCGCGGAGCGCCGCTCGCGCGCGCCGCCCCAGTCTCGCCGGATCGACGAGACTGTGCAGCCACACGTGCGTGTCGAGCAGGAGCCTCAACGGCGCGTCGCCGCCCAGTCGCTTTCCGCGGTGACGGGCCGGACGATGTCGCCGACGATCCTGGCACGGCCGGCCATGACGCCGAGCCAGTCCCTCCGCGGCGCCGGCGGCCGGGGTGGCCCGACCTCGGCGACCGGCTCGCCGAAGCGCGTGAGGAGCACCGGCCTGCCGGTGCGCTTCACCCGCTGGAGAACGGCGAGGCAGGTCGCCTTGAACTTGGACACCGGCATGCTTTCCATGACCGGCAAGCTAGCATGGTCCGAAATGATGGTCAAACCGGCGCAGCGCGGCGCCGCGGCGGACGTCGCGCTCGGCGGGTTGCCGGCCGTGCCGCGCATGTAGGACCAAGGTCCGATACCCCGGCCCGGGGCGGTCGCGAATACTCGCGCGGTGTTGGCCCCCCGCTCCAAGGGATTGCACGTGCTGATCGTGGACGACGACGACTCGCTCCGGCGCGCCCTCGCGCGCACGATCCGGCTCGCGGGGTTCGAGGTCGACGCGTTCCGGTCCGTGGAAGCGCTCATGGCCCACGGCGTTCCCGACCGCGATGCCTGCCTGGTGCTCGACGTCGACGTGCCCGGGATCGGTGGCATCGAGTTCACGCGCACGCTCGCCGCGGCGGGCCGCGACCTGCCCACGATCTTCATCACCGCGCTCGAGCCCGGGCAGGTCGGCAAGCCGCTCGCCGCGCTCGCGCCGGTCGCGGTGCTCTACAAGCCGTTCGACAAGCAGGACCTGCTCGAGGCGATCGGGCGGGTCCGCGACTGAACCACCCCGATGGAGGAATCGACATGAAACTGCTCCAGCTCCTTACTGCCGCCGCAATCACGCTCTCGCTCGCCGCCGGCAGCGCGTTCGCCCAGTCCGAGAAGGCCAAGAAGCAGGCCGAGGTCAGGAAGGTCGCGCACAGCTCGCTCGAGCGCTTCTACAAGGCCGAGCCCAAGCTCAAGGCCGAGGTCGCCAAGGCCCCCGGCTACGCGGTGTTCACCAGCTACGGGTTCACCTTCCTGCTCGGGGGCTCGGGCGGCAAGGGGATCGCGCACAACGCCAAGACCAAGCACGACACCTACATGGACATGGCGCAGGTGAGCGCGGGGCTGCAGATCGGCGGGGGCGAGTACGAGACGCTGATCGTGTTCAAGACGCAGCAGGCGCTGGAGAACTTCATCGCCAAGGGGTGGGAGTTCGCCGGGGGCGGCGGTGCTGCGGCGGGTGCCGCGGGCAAGACGGTGGGTGGGGCGGCGGGCGAGCAGGTGATCGCCGACGGGCTCTACTACACGCTGACCAAGAACGGGCTGCAGGCCGGCGGCGCGGTGGCCGGGACCAAGTACTGGAAGGACAAGGAACTCAACTGATGTTTACGCGTATCGGATGGCTCGTCCGGCTGATGGCGGCGCTCGCGCCGCTGGCCGCCGCGGCTCTGCCGCAGGCCGCGGCGGCCCAGCCTGCGGGCATCGACCCGCAGGCCACCGCGATCCTCAAGCGCTCGATGGACTTTCTCGCCGGGCTGAAGGCGTTCAGCGTCGACGCGCACAGCACGATCGAGGCGACGCTGACCTCGGGCCAGAAGCTCCAGTTCGACAGCGCCTCCACCGTCACGCTGCAGCGCCCCGACAAGCTCGTCGCGCGGCGCGGGAAGGGGGACGTCGCAGATCAGTCCTATTACTACGACGGCAAGACGCTCACCCTGTTCAACCCCGGCCCGAAGTACTACGCGACGCTCAAGGCGCCCCCGACGATCGAGCAGGCGCTCGACTTCGCCCGCGACTCGCTCGACGTGATGGCGCCGGCGGGCGACCTCCTGTATCGCGACGCCTACGAGATGCTGATGCAGGACACCACGGTGGGGTTCGTCGTCGGCAAGGCCTTCGTGGGCGGGGCGCGCTGCGACCATCTCGCGTTCCGCAAGGCCGACGTCGACTGGCAGATCTGGATCCAGGAGGGCGCGACGCCCCTGCCGCGGAAGTACGTGATCACGTCGACGAAGGAGGCAGGCACGCCGGACTTCACCGTCGTGATGACGAAGTGGAACGTCGCGCCGCAGGTGAGCGACGCGATGTTCGCCTTCCGGGCGCCGCAGGGCGCGAAGCGGGTCGATTTCCTGAAGGTGGGGGGTGCGAAATGATCCGCGCAGGTCGCAAGTCGCTCGTTCTCGGCGCCGCTTTCGCCGCGCTCTTCGCCGCCGAGGTCGCGCCCGACGCCCCGCTCGGGCTCCGGTTCGCGCGCGACGCCCAGGCGATCATCGGCATGCCGCTCACGCCGATGAGCTACGCGGGCGTGGCGCGCCGGACCACCCGCCGCACCGTCTATGCGGCATCGGCCGCCACGGCGGCGGCGGCG
>JAGVSZ010000272.1 GCA_019137045.1 Betaproteobacteria bacterium | reverse complement strand
GTCCGCTTCGGAGAGCGAAATCTGCTGCACCGACGTCACGCTACCGTTCAAATCGATCCCAGCATGATTGCTGTTGACGTCGCCGACCTCGCCGTTCCACCAGTTGTCGAACTCGATGCCGACACTGTTGAGGATTCCTTGATAACCGATGCCGCCGCCCGCACCGCCTACGTTATTGGCCTGCGTCTGCACGACAAAGACCAAGCCGTCGGCGCCACAGCCGCCGAAGCCATCGCAGGCACCGCCTGGATTGGTGAACCGGAAGCGGAAAAAGGTGCTGAACGACGCCCCGGACGCGAGCGAGACGGTATTGGTCGAAAAAGCGCTGCCCGCCTGGCCGAACGCGGCGGGCGTGACGCGCAAGACGCTACCGACCTGCGCGGCATTGCCGTTGATCGTCAGCCCCGCGACGCTCGAGAAATCCGGGTAGCTGATCACGACTGCGGCGCCGGCGTGCGTCGCCAGGAGCGCTGCGGCAGCAGCGAAGGCGGACCGGATCCAGGATTTCATTGCGCTTCCTCCGTTGGGATTCTGGCTTGAATACGCGTTCGGATGCCGACCGAGCGGCGCGCGCCGCTTTGTAAAGCCTGCCGACGCGAGTCTTGACGCTCCGGTTCGCCCTCGTGGTCGAGCGCGCCTGACGCCGCGGGGGCGCGGCCTCAGGAGTAGGACGGGCTCCGCCGCTCGAGTTGCCGCAGGCGGAACTCGGACACGAGCGCCTCGGCCGCCGGGTACAGGTTCACGCCGCCGGCGAGACCGGACTTCGCGCGCGCCAGGCGATAGGCCGCGAGGAGCTGCCGGAAGCGGCGGTCGCCGCCGTCGGCCTCGCCGTTGCCGATGGAGCGCGAGATGCGCTCCGCCTGGCGCAGGAGGGCGTGCCGCCGGAGCTGGCGCCACAGCAGCGCGAGCAGCGCGGCCGCGGCCACCAGCAGCATGACGTTCGGGAGCGCGTCAACCATGGACGCGCTCCTGACCGAGACCGACCCTGCGTGACATTTCGTGCGCTCCTTCGAGTCGTGCGGTGTGCGAGGCGGGGGGCGGGCGGCCGCGGCACCAACGTCGTGCCGGCCGCGCTTTCCCTGCGCTCGCGCTGCGAAAGATACGAAGCGCGAGCGCGCGTCACAACGTCGGGCCCGTCCGGGCGCGACTAAAGCGCACCGCTCTGACAATCGTTGACGATCGTCGCCGCCGGATCGGGCGCGCAGCAGCGCCGTGCATCCGCTAGGTGGAACGGCGTGCGCGCGCGCCGCGTGTCTCTACATCGCGCCAGTCGCACACGGCGCGAGATTGAGTGTTCGCGCGCGAAAGTGGGACGCCACCAAGGCGCTCAATCCCCCGATCCACGCGAGTTCCGAAGGGCCAGTTTTCCAAAATCTCACAAAGAACTTCTGATTTCTTCGCTATCTCTTTCTTTTTTATGAGACTTATTCGAAATCACCTTAAGTCCTTGTCGTAGTTAAATAAATCACGCTCTTGCCTTGACCCCCCGAAAAACCTCCTCTAAAGTGGCGAAAAGTGTAATTTCGTGGGAAAAGAGGGCGAAAATCGCCATCCAACGCCACCACGGAGGAGATGAGTGTTTCAGGGAGCGGCCGAGATCAGTCTCGACCCGAAGGGCAGGCTCTCGATTCCCACGCGGCATCGGGAAGCGCTCACTTCGGGCACCGGGGGCATCGTTTTGACGGCGCACCCCGACCGCTGCCTGCTCCTCTACCCGAAAGCCGCCTTCGCACCGATCAGCGCGCGCATTTCCACCCTCTCCAGCTTCAACGAGCAGGCGCGGTGGTGGCAGCGGCTCGTCGTCGGCTTCGCGGAAGAGCTCGAGCTCGACGGTTCGGGCCGCATCCTCGTTTCGCCCGCCCTGCGGAAGTTCGCCGACCTGAAGAAGACCGTGACGATCGTCGGGCAGGGCAGCCATTTCGAGATCTGGGACGTCGGGCTCTGGGAGAAGAAGCTCGGCGACGCGCTGGCGATGGCGGGAACGACCCCGCCGCCCGGAACGGAGAACTTCTCGCTGTAGCGGGGCGAGCGATGGCCAGCCACAGGACCGTGCTCCGGGCGGAGGCGGTCGAGGCCCTCGCGCTGAAGCCGGACGGCGTCTACGTGGACGCGACGTTCGGCCGCGGCGGGCACAGCCGCGCGATCCTCGCGCGCCTCGGCCCGGCGGGAAGGGTGATCGCGCTCGATCGCGATCCGGCGGCCGTGGCGGCCGCGCGCGCGCTCGACGACGCGCGGTTCGCGGTCCGCCACGCGCGGTTCGCGCAGCTGAAGGAGGTGCTGGACGGGGCAGGCGTGCAGGCGGTGGACGGCGTGCTCTTCGACCTGGGCGTGTCCTCCCCGCAGCTGGATGAAGCGCAGCGGGGGTTCAGCTTCAGGGTCGATGCGCCGCTCGACATGCGCATGGACCCGGGGAGAGGAGAGCCGGCGGCCGGGTGGCTCGCGCGGGCGACAGAAGCCGAAATAAGGGGAGTGATCAAGAACTATGGGGAAGAACGGTTTGCTGGCCCGATTGCAAAGGCGATTGTTGCTGCTCGGACCCGAGAGCAGCTTGAGCGCACAGTCCAACTTGCCCGCATCGTGGCTGCGGCCGTCCGGACGCGTGAAGTCGGGCAGAACCCGGCGACGCGCACCTTCCAGGCTCTACGGATTCACGTCAATCAGGAGCTTGAGGAATTGTCGCTAGCGCTGCCCCAGGCCCTCGCACTGCTGCGCCCGGGAGGACGGCTCGCGGTCATCAGCTTCCACTCGCTCGAGGACCGCATCGTGAAGCGGTTCCTGCGGTCGCACGCGCGCCCCGAAGTGCCCGAGCGGCTCCCGCTCCGCGCCACGGAAATGCCACCACCGCGGCTCAGGCTGGTGGGCAGGCCGGTGCGTCCGTCGGCCGCGGAAGTGGCGGTCAACCCGCGCGCGCGCAGCGCGATCCTGCGCGTGGCCGAGAAGCTCGCATGAGGCGCTGGCGCGGACATCGTGGCGTGCGCGGCGCCGCGCCCGGATCCGGCGCAGTGCGGACGGGGGGGCTGCCCCGCCCGCATCGGTCCCGTCACGAACCGTAGTCGCGCAGGCGGATGGCCCGGCTCAACCTCCTCCTCCTCGCCGTGCTGGCCGCCTGCGCGCTCGGTCTCGTGACTTCCCAGCACCAGGCGCGCAAGCTCTGGGCGGCGCTCGAGCGCGAGCAGGCGCGCGCGCAGGCGCTCGAGGTCGAGTACGGCCAGCTCCAGCTCGAGGCGAGCACCTGGGCGACGCCCGCCCGCGTCGAGAAGTCCGCGCGCGAGCGGCTGCGCATGCAGCCCCCGGGGGTCAGGCGCCTCCAGCTCGCCGCGCCGGCGCGCGAGGCCGCGGAATGAAGTTCGCCGACTCCCCGGTCCTCGCGCCCACCTTCCCGCCGTGGCGGGTGCGGGTCGTGATCGGCGCCCTCGGCGCCGCGTTCGCGGTGCTCGTCGGCCGCGCGGTCTACCTCCAGGGCTGGAACCACGACTTCCTGCGCGCGAAGGGCGAATCGCGCTACAGCCGCACGCTCGAGATCCCCGCGGTGCGCGGCCGCATCCTCGATCGCAACGGCGAGGCACTCGCGGTTTCGACGCCGGTCAAATCCATCTGGGCGATACCGGAGGACGCGACGCTGACGACGAAGCAGGTGGAGACGCTCGCGCGGACGCTCGCGCTGCCGCGCACGGAGCTCGCGCAGCGCCTCGCCGGCACCGCGCGCGACTTCGTCTACCTCAAGCGGCAGGTGCCGCCCGAGATCGCCGACCAGGTGGCCGCGCTGAAGCTGCCGGGGATCTACCAGAGCAGGGAGTACCGCCGCTATTACCCGGCAGGCGAGGCGACCGCGCACGTCGTCGGCTTCACCGACGTGGACGAGGTGGGACAGGAGGGAATCGAGCTCGCGTTCCAGGAGACGCTCGCCGGCCGCGCGGGAAGCCGGCGCGTCATCAAGGACCGCCTCGGGCAGATCGTCGAGGACGTGGAGAGCGTGCGCGCCGCGCGCGACGGCCGCGACGTGGTGCTCGCGCTCGATGCCCGCATCCAGAGCCTCGCCTACGGCGAGCTGAAGCGCGCCGTCGCGGCGCACCGCGCCCGGGGCGGCGGCATCGTCGTGCTCGACGTCGCCACCGGCGAGCTGCTCGCGCTCGCGAACCTGCCCTCCTACAACCCCAACAACCGCGCGCGCGTCAGCGGCGAGCAGGTGCGCAACCGCGCGGTCACCGACCAGTTCGAGCCGGGTTCCACGCTGAAGCCGTTCACGGTCGCGCTCGCGCTCGAGACGGGCAGGTGGACGCCGGGCACGCTGATCCAGACCGCGCCCGGCTCGCTCACCATCGGGCCGGCCACCATCCGCGACGCGCACCCCGCGGGCGCGCTCACCGTCGAGCAGGTGATCCAGAAGTCCTCGAACGTGGGCGCGGCGAAGATCGCGCTCGCCCTGCCGGCCGAGGAGATCTGGGGGATGTTCGACGACATCGGCCTCGGCACGCCGCCGCGGCTCGGCTTCCCCGGCGAGTCGGGCGGGAAGCTGCGGCCGTTCAAGACCTGGCGCCCGATCGAGCAGGCGACCATGTCCTACGGGCACGGCATCTCCGTGAGCCTGGTCCAGCTCGCGCGCGCCTACACCGTCTTCGCGCGCGACGGCGACCTGGTGCCGCTCTCGCTCGCGAAGGCGGACGCCCTGCCGGCGGGCAAGCCGGTCCTGTCGCCGAAGACCGCCGCCGCGGTGCGCCACATGCTCGAGCTCGCGGTCGAGCCGGGCGGCACCGGGCCGCGCGCGCGCATCGTGGGCTACCGCGTCGGCGGCAAGACCGGCACCGCGCACAAGCAGGAGCACGGCGGCTACGCGCCGGACAAGTACCACTCGAGCTTCGTCGGGTTCGCGCCCCTGTCGCGCCCGCGCCTCGTCGTGGCGGTCATGATCGACGAGCCGGGCGCCGGCCAGTACTACGGCGGGCAGGTGGCCGCGCCGGTGTTCGCGCAGGTGATGGCGGGCGCGCTGCGCCTGCTCGGCGTGGCGCCGGACGCGCCGCTGAAGCCGATCGAGACGCCGGCCGGCGTGCTCGAAGTGCGCGAGAGCGTGTAGGGCGGACCCGGCCCGTGCCCGCGACGTGAGCAAGGAGATCGCCAGGATTCTGAACGAGCTCGCGCAACTCGGCGTGCGTCCGGCGCGCCTCGCGACCGACAGCCGCGCGGTGGGGGCCGGCGACGTCTTCCTCGCCTACCCCGGCGAGCGCGCCGACGGCCGCCGGTTCGTCGCCGACGCGGCGGCGCGCGGCGCGGCCGCGGTGCTCTGGGAGCGCGCGGGGTTCGCGTGGCCGGCCGCGCTCGCGACGCCCAATCTCCCGGTCGCCGGCCTGAAGCGCCTCGCCGGCCCGATCGCCGCGGAGGTGTACGGGCGTCCGTCGGAGCGGCTGTGGACCGTCGGCGTCACCGGCACCAACGGCAAGACCTCGTGCAGCCAGTGGATCGCGCAGGCGCTCACGCGCGCCGGGCGCAGGTGCGCGGTGGTCGGCACGCTCGGGCTGGGCTTCCCGGGCGCGCTCGCGGACAGCCCGAACACCACGCCCGACGCGGTGCTCCTGCAGCAGGCGCTGCGGCGCTTCGCCGACGAGGGCGCCGCCTGCGTCGCGCTGGAGGCCTCCTCGATCGGCCTCGAGCAGGGGCGGCTCGAGGGCACGCGCTGCGCCTGCGCGCTCTTCACCAACCTCACGCGCGACCACCTCGACTACCACGCCGACATGGAGGCCTACGCGGAGGCGAAGATGCGCCTGTTCCGCGCGGGCGGGCTCGGGCACGCGGTGCTCAACCTCGACGACGCGCTCGGCGTGCGCATCGCGCACATGCTCGCGTTCGGTCCGGTGCGGCGCGTGGGCTACAGCGTGGGGCGCGGCGCCGCGGCGGCGAGCGGGCTCGAGCACTGGCTCGAGGCGCACGAGGCGGCGGTGTCGGCCGAGGGGATCGCGTTCCGCCTCGAGTCGAGCTGGGGCGGGTGCGCCATCCGCGCGCCGCTCATCGGGCGCTTCAACGTCTCCAACCTGCTCGGCGTGATCGGGACGCTGCTCGTCGCCGGGCTGCGGCTCGACGAGATCCCCGGCCTGTGCGCCCGCCTCGCGCCTCCGCCCGGACGCATGCAGCGCCTCGGCGGCGGCGCCGCGCCGCTCGCGGTGGTCGATTACGCGCACAGCCCCGACGCGCTCGACAAGTGCCTGACGGCGCTGCGCGACGTGGCGCGCGCGCAGGGCGGGCGCCTCATCTGCGTGTTCGGCTGCGGCGGCGACCGCGACCGCGGCAAGCGCCCGCTCATGGGCGAGATCGCGTCGCGGCACGCCGCGCTCGTGGTGGTGACGAGCGACAACCCGCGCAGCGAGGACCCGGCCGCGATCGCCGCGGAGATCGTGTCGGGCGTGCGCGTGCCGCACGCGGTCCACCTCGACCGGCGCGCGGCGATCCGCGCCGCGATCGCCGCGGCGCGCCGCGGCGACGTGGTGCTGATCGCGGGCAAGGGGCACGAGCCCTACCAGGAGGTGGACGGGCAGCGGCTCCCGTTCTCGGACGTGGACGAGACGCGGGCCGCGCTCGCGAGCGCCGGGGCGGTCGCATGCTGACGCTCGCCGCGGCCGCCCGCGCGCTCGGCGCGACCGTCGCCGGCCCCGACACCCGTTTCGAGTCGGTGTCGACGGACAGCCGGACGCTCGAGCGGGGCGCGCTCTTCGTCGCCCTGCGCGGCGAGCGGTTCGACGGCCACGAGTACGTCGGCGCGGCGCGCGACCGGGGCGCCGCGGCCGCGCTGGTCGAGCGCGGCGCGCAGGAGGCGGCGCGGGCGGCGGGGCTGCCGCTCATCGTCGTCGAGGACGCGAGAGTCGCCCTGGGCGCGCTCGCCGGGCACTGGCGCGGGCGTTTCCGCATTCCCGTCGTCGGCGTGGTCGGGTCGAACGGCAAGACCACCGTCAAGGAGATGGCCGCCGCGTGCCTGCGCGAGCAGTACGGCGCCGCGCGCGTGCTCGCCACCGCGGGCAACCTCAACAACGACATCGGGCTTCCGCTCACCTGCCTGCGGCTGCGCGGCGCGCACGCCTGCGCGGTGCTGGAGATCGGCATGAACCACCCGGGCGAGACCGCTCGCCTCGCGCACATCGCCCGGCCCACGATCGCGCTCGTCAACAACGCCCAGCGCGAGCACCAGGAGTTCATGCAGGGCGTCGACGAGGTCGCGGCCGAGCACGGCGCCCTCGTCCGGGCGCTGCCGGCCGACGGCGTCGCGGTGCTGAACCGCGACGACGCGCACTTCGAGTACTGGCGCGGGCTCGCCGGCGCGCGCCGCGTGCGCGACTTCGGACTGGGCGGCGGCGCCGCGGTGCACGCCCGGGTGCGCGCGAGCGGGGCGGCGACCGAGTTCGAGCTCGAGACCGACGCCGGTGGCGCGACCGTGCGGCTGCACGCGCCGGGCCTGCACAACGTGCGCAACGCCCTGGCCGCGGCCGCGG